>NZ_JBFWIX010000004.1:0-202842 GCF_050253495.1 Acidocella sp. | reverse complement strand
GGCCGATCTGCCCTGTCTCAGCGCCTTGCGCGCCCGACGACGCCGCTCGGGACGGAAAATGATTGTCCTGCGGTCGGATTCAGGCGAAACTCACGTCAGACGGCATGCCACTTGGGGAATGTATGCTTAAGATCGTGGCGCTCCCGCGCGGCTGGCGCCGCGCCTTGCGCCACCAGCGCAACCTTGCCGTCCCGGACACAGACATGGCCATTGCTCAGCACCCTCTCGGGCAAGACCACCGTTCCTGAAAGCACAAGTTCGAAATCCGACATAAGCTGCTCCAGCCTCCTTCTGCTCCAAGCGCGAAATCAAGCGCATGGTAGCGAGAGCGCCGGGCATTGCTCATATCCCAAGACTCGAACAGGTGATGCCGGCAAAGCCCGGCTTAATGTTCACCCATCATGGCACGCTTCACCGCATAGAGCAGTTTCTCCGGCAGACCGCTGCGCCGCCAGACCATCACCAAGCGCTGCAAATGATCGGACCCCAGGGCAATCTGGCGCAGATCGAACGGCAGCCGCGCCAGCGGCCCCTGCGGCAAAACAGAAACATAGCCGTGATTGGCTATAAGGTTGATGATAACCGGAATCGAATCCACCTCCACGACTTCGATCTTCGCCGCATCCTCAACGCCGATCGTCCGCTCGATATAACGCATCGCCTCCTGTCTTATACCGCTCTTCAGACTGGGAAGCGCCAATTTACAACTCTTCAACAACGCAACCACATCGCCATTCGGTGGCATCGCGCTGTCATGGCCAACCAGAACGAGTGGCGCAATCGAGATTTCCTGGCGGTGGAACTCCCGTGGAATACGCACATGATCCAAAATCACGAGATCGAAACGCCGGCTTTTGAGCCCCGCCATCAGCTCATCGGCTGTGTGGTCAGATATGAAAAGCGGATGACGTTTTTGCTCCTTCGCCCAGGATGCGGCGAGATTCGCCAGCATGCGGGCAATGCTGCTCTCATGCCCCAACGGCATGGCCGTACCGATCCGCCAGGTCCGGGTATCACGGCCGAACCGTTCAGACGCCGCCTCTGAAATCGCCTTCCACCCTTCAACGATCGCCTCGGCAAGCGGAACCGCCTGGCGCCCCGCCTCCGTCAATGTCACGCCCGAAGCCGTCCTCACCAGCAACGGCACCGCCAGCGCGCGCTCAAGATCGCCGATCTGACGTGTCAGTTGCGGCTGCCCGATTCCGACATGCCTCGCCGCGGCACGGATACTGCCCTGTTGCGCCACCACCGCGAACCTCGACAGGCTGTCCATGCTCACGGCGGGCGGCAAGACGCCTTGCCCGCCCGACAGCCTCACCAACCG
Organism: Acidocella sp.; assembly: GCF_050253495.1. Lineage (NCBI taxonomy): Bacteria > Pseudomonadati > Pseudomonadota > Alphaproteobacteria > Acetobacterales > Acidocellaceae > Acidocella > Acidocella sp. The sequence continues at coordinate 201,518 of NZ_JBFWIX010000004.1, read as the reverse complement.
CTCGATCGCCTCAGCGGTGTTGGAGAGCATCCCAGCCCGCCGCTCCGCCTCCAACGTCAAGACGACATTCTTCCCCTCGCGCTGGAACAAGGAAATGGCGATGGCCGATTCAAATCGGCTCAACGTCGTGCTGACCGTCGATGACGCAAGGCCAATATGGCGCGCCGTTTGCCGGATCCCTCGCTCCTTCAAAGCAGCACGCACCACAATCAATGTGCGTATATCCATCATATGCCTCGCCAAAATCCAAGCAAATTTCATACCAACAACCAGTAAGGCTGGCAGACAGTGTAAATATCACCGCCCCGGCACCGGCCTGGCACTCGCGCACTCCTGTCATGCGCTTGACTGTATCTATCGTTTGATACAATTTTTGCCGCGAACAAGGCCGCGGCCATTCAAATGACGGCCGCGTATAAGACGAAAAACCCTGGAGCGGATCTCTTACCGGAACCGGGCACCAAGGACCGGCGACAGGCAGGATATTGGATGAGGAGCGTAGCATGACGGATGTGTTTATTCTTTCTGGGCAGCGCACGGCGGTTGGGGATTATGGCAAGGCCCTGAAAGACGTGCCCCCCACCAAGCTGGGGGAGATCGCCATTCGCGCGGCAATCGCCAAATCCGGAGTGGAAGCGCTGGATATTCAAAACGTGGTCATGGGCCATGTCATCCACACCGAGCCCCGCGATGCCTATCTTTCACGCGTTGCGGCGGTGCAGGCGGGCATTCCCGTGGAAACGCCCGCGCTAACCGTCAACCGCCTTTGCGGTTCCAGCCTGCAAGCCATCGTCTCCGCCACGCAAAGCCTCATGCTGGGCGATGCCACTCTGGCCGTGGCCGGCGGCGCTGAATCAATGAGCCGTGGCGGCTATTTATTGCCATCCGAACGCTGGGGGGCCCGCCTGGGCGACAGCAAGGTGATCGACATGGTCGTGGGCGCGCTCAACGATCCGTTCGGAAACGGGCATATGGGCATCACCGCTGAAAATGTCGCCGCCCGCTATGGTCTGAGCCGGGAACAGCAGGACGAATTCTCCGCCGAGTCACACCGGCGCGCCGCCGCCGCCATCGCCGCCGGACACTTCAAGGAACAGATCACCCCTGTTGAACTGGCCTCCCGCAAGGGAACCGTCATTTTCGACGAGGACGAACACCCCCGCGGGGAGACCACAGCGCAAAGCCTGTCCACCCTGCGCCCGGTTTTCAAGAAAGACGGCACCGTGACGGCGGGCAACGCCTCCAGCCTGAATGACGGCGCCGGCGCGCTTGTTCTGGCCAGCGGCACGGAGGTGACGCGCAGAAACTTGAAGCCCATGGCCCGCATCGTCGCCTACGGGCATGCCGGCGTGGCACCGGACGTGATGGGGCTGGGCCCCATCCCCGCCTCACGCAACGCGCTGCGCAAGGCGGGTTTGAGCGTGGCGGATCTCGACGTGATCGAGTCCAACGAAGCTTTCGCCGCCCAGGCTTGCGCCGTGGCGAAAGACATGGATTTTGACCCGGAAAAAGTGAACCCAAATGGAGGCGCCGTGGCTCTTGGCCATCCGATCGGGGCCTCCGGCGCGGTGATCGCCATCAAGGCCATGTACGAACTGCACCGCACCGGGGGGCGCTATGCCCTGGCGACAATGTGCATCGGCGGCGGTCAAGGTATCGCGCTGGTGCTGGAGCGGGTCTGATTCCCCATCGCAAGGGCCAAGACCATCAGCGCCTTGGCCCTTATGCGGGACTATAATGCGACATCCAGTCAGATGCCTTCATCCGACCGGCTCAATGCCCCACCACGACAACAAGCCCATTTACGCCGCAACAGTCTCGACCTTGGATACTGGCATATACGGCTGCACTGACCGCATATGCCCAGCCCTCGGTCAACCCCTCTCAAAGGTCGCCCCCGCTTTCTCCTTGAAACCCCACATGAGCAGGGTTTCGATTGCGTTCACATAAGCCTCACGCGAAATAGCTGTCGTCGAGCAGCATATCCTCAAAAAACGCGCCATATGGTTTCGTCGGATGCCGTATATGCATTTCCAGAACCCACAATAATGGCGACGGACAAAATGTGACATCAGCCATGGGGCCGTCATAGACCGCCGCATGCGGAAAATCGGAGAGGCGATGTCCGGACAAATCCAGATTCAGCTCCCACCCCATCTTCCTTGCTTCCAGAACGGCAAATTCATAAAGCTCTTTGCCGTTTGTTTTTTCCAATTCCCATTTTTTTCTTACAATATGGAACAGCTTCACAACATCGTCGGCACAGCGTCGCATATCGGCGTCAGACCCGAACACGAAGGTTTCCCCACCATCGCCTTCCCATTTGTCATATACCGGGCCGATATCGACGAACATGATGTCGTTCTCAGCCAAGCGAACACCCGGCTCAGACGGCGCGCCAAATGTTTTGATCGTATTGGCGCCGAACCTCACATGCACATCGTGCCAGCTGCGCAGCATCTTTTTTTCCGCGAGAATTTCCTTGGCTATTTCAATAGCCTCTTCCTCAAGCATGCCCGGCTTGCAGCGCGCGGCTATGTCCCTGATAACCCCTCTTGTCATGCCTCGGACCATGAGCATCTGTTCTTGAACAAAGGCCGGCCCATTTTTTTCCAGTTCGGTTTTCTCAAGCGCTACACTCATTGATCAGTCTCCGTTCGATTATTGTTTCATGGGCATGGAAATCGTCAACCCATCGGAATCCGCCGTCAAGTTGATCTGACAAGCCAGCCTGCTACCGGCATGAATATCCGGCAGACATGACAATAAATTAGCTTCCGTCCGGTCAGGTGCTTTGACAATCGCCCGCGATTCAGGCTCCAGCTCCACCGCGCATGTGCCGCACGCGGCTTTTCCACGGCAAACCGACATGATCGGGTAATTCGCCGCCTTCAAAGCCGCCAGAAGCGTCTGCCCACCCTTCACCTCGATGCGGGCGCCATTCACGAACAGCTCAATTGTTCTTGCCCCGGCATCCGCCAATTCCGTTTCATACAAACCCGCCGCGTCGAACGGATCGCTCGAAAACAACGCCGGCGCGCCAGCCATGTCGGTCGCGAAGATTTTTTTGGCATCCTGAATCATGCGCGGGTTGCCGCAAGCCAGCACATTTATGCCGCTCAAATCTTTCAGCTTATTTCGCGCGGCGTCCTGCACATAACCTTGCCCCAAGCCGGAGCAAACCAGAGAGAACCGGAAGTTCTTGTATCGATTTTGCCACAACTCAAGTTGAGGAAGCATATAAAAATCGGCCAGCGTCCGCCCACCCCAGTAAAGCACAATCGAACGCTCGCCGCTGACGGGAAGATATGTCTCAAGCATCGCCTTGAACGGCGCAATGCCTGTACCCGTCGCAAGCATGAGAACCTGCTTGTCTCCATCCGGAAACATGAAGTCACCGAACGGTCCGCTGAGATCGACGCTTTGTCCAGACGCCAGACTGCTCAGCGCAAGATCTGAAAATGCCCCGCCCGTCCATTTTCTTATGTGCAGCTCGATCAACCCATCAGGCATGGCGGCCCCCGCCATCGAGTAGCAGCGTTGCGGACCGCCTTCCTGAATACCGACCAGAACATGCTGTCCCGGCTTAAAACAAAATGCCTTCGCCGGTTTCAGACGCAGCGCATAAACATTTTTCGATAATGCGCATATCTCTTGCACCGAAGCTTCTGTTCTGGTCGGAGTCATCGCTCAGCCTCTCTTCCTATCCGTTAAAGATGGAAGAACCAGTTCGAAACAAGAACCACACCGATACCGGCGACAAGAGCGGCATATGGCCAGATGCCCGCGCGCTTGGTCGTGGTGTCACCGGACCCGCCGACATGCAGATCCTCCAGCATTTGCGCGGGAAATTCACCCTTGTCCTGGATGTAATGGCGGAAGCAGAACACGGGAATGATCAGCGCCGCGCAGCCCAACCCAGCCCAAAGCGCCAGCGGGTTCCAGGTTTTCGCGCCAGCGCCCATGAACATCGCATTCACGAACGCGAACAAGGCGCCCAGCCCCAGCAACCAGGTCGGTGCCTTGTAAGGACGCTTGGTGGCACCGCTATCCACCCGGTGAATCCAACCGGCATTCAAATTCAGAAAGTTGAAAATAATGTAACCGACATTGGAAATCGCCAGGATGAAGAAGAAGCTGGTGGCATCCGCCGAGGCAACGGCGAGCAGCATGATGTTGAAGATGAGATCCGTCCACATCGCGCGTGTCGGCGCGCCATGGTTGTTCACCCAGGTGAGATAGCGCGGCAGCCAGCCATCCACGGAACCCTGATAGAGCGTGCGCGAGGAGCCCGCCATGGCCGTCATGATCGAAAGGATCAGCGCCAAAATCATCAGCATCTGCATAACGGCATTGACGATGGCGCCACCGCCGACCATGTCGGCCATGGCTTTCGCCACGCCAGACCCCGCGGCAATGGAGGGATCGAGCATGCCCGCAAGCCCCAGCGCGCCCTGGAAAGTGAAAGGCACCAAGATATAAAGCGCGATGCACAGCAGGCCGGAATAGAAAATGGCCTTGAAGGTGTCCGTGCCAGGATTACGGAACTCCGAGGTATAGCAAACCGCCGTCTCAAAGCCATAAGCCGACCAGGCGGCGATGAACATGGCCCCCAAAACCGTGGTCCAGCCTGGAATATTCCAACTGCCCAGGGCGGGCGAGCCGGCGCTGGCCAGCGGCACCAGCGGCGAGAAGGCCGTGGCGTAATGCACATGACCATTGAACAGCGGAATGACGCCAACGATGGCCATCGGAACAATCACCAGCAGGCCGACATATTTCTGCACGCTGGCGGTGCCGAGAATACCGCGATGCTGGATGGAGAACACCACAAGCATGATGACGACACCGATGAAGAACGTCGCATTGAGCGAGAAGCTCACCGGGCCCAGCTTATGGCTGAGCAATGTCCAGTCATTCAGCTCTTTGGAGCCTATGGCATTGAGAATATAGGACGCGGCGATGGAGCAGCCCAATGAGAGCACCGGCGTCCAGGCCAGCCAGTTGCACCAAACCGAAAGCGGGGCAATGAATTTGGAATACCGCACCCAAGCCGCCGCGCCATAGACCGAAGCGCCGCCGGATTTATTCGGGAACAATCCGGCAATTTCCGCGTAGGTAAAGGATTGTATGAACCCCATGCAGATCGAAACGGCCCAGACCAGGAAGGCAAGATTGCCAACCATGGAGGAAATGCCACCGATGGAGAACAGCACCAGGGCGGGCACGCCGCTGGCAACCCAGAATGCCCCTTTCCAGTCGATCGACCGGATCAACGACCCCGATTCTGTCGTACTGCGCCCTACGGGAAATATGGTTTCAGCCACGGCAACCCCTCTAAATGTTATGGATGTGAATGATAGCCAGCTCGCGAAGTTTTATTGAGAAGCAAAAAACATGCCACATAATAAATCATTCCCCGCCATGGTCCTTTCATGCCACCAGACCGAAAGGGGGCTAAAAAACGATCTTTTTTTGACCAAAAACAAATCGAAACTGTTTATCTCCGGTCATTATTGTTTATTGTTCCTAAAATTTGGGCGCAACACCCTCCCAGCGCGGAAAGCCAAAGCCAGCCTTCGCCCTTTCCAGCCGCGCCCAGAACGAAACCCTCCCTCCTTATCATCACACCCCAAGCTGACATGATGTCCGCAGGCGCCCCCCCACAAACCCGCCGCAACCGGAAAATGGTAAACCCGCCTTGCTCCACCCCACGGGCTTTTTGAGCTGTTTTGGCGAACAACTCCGGACAAACCTTGCCTCTCAACCAGGGATGTGTGAAATTTTTCCGCAGACCGTTTCGATGAGGTCCACAGGAGACGCAGATTCCCCCGCAAGACCAGATTTTACCGCCAGCGCCACAGGCCCTGATCGGGCCGTTGAAACGGCTGCTGCGCCCTCTGGTCCGCCTCTCCATTCTCAGCGGCATCACATTTCCGGTTTTGTCCGATATTTTACGCGGCTTGTTCGTGGATGTGGCGTTGCACGATGTTCTGGAGCCAGACGCGCGCACGGATAGCCGCGTGAGCCTGCTCACGGGCGTTTACCGCAAGGAGATCAAGCGCCTGCGCCAGGAGACCGGGGCAAATCTGGCGGAACCTCCCATCGTGACCATCGGCAGCCAGATTGTCGCGCATTGGGTGGGAAGCCCCGCTTATACGGACAAGACCGGGCGGCCAATGGCATTGCCACGCTTGCGCCCGCCAGGAGGAGGCCCCTCTTTCGAAACATTGATCGAATCCGTCACGACCGACATTCGCCCGCGCGCGGTGCTGGATGAGTTTCTGGCCCAGGGCATTGTCGCAATGAACGCGGATGAAACCGTCTCCCTGATGCGCAACGCCTTCATCCCCTCCCAGGGGCAGGCGGAACAGCTTTTTTATTTCGCCCGCAACCTGCACGACCATGCCGCCGCCGCCGTAACCAATGTGATCGCCAGAAGCGGACCCGTTTTTGTGGATAGCAGCGTGCATTACGACCAGCTTTCCCCGGATGCCGCGGCCAGGCTGGCCAGCTTGGCCCGCGACCAGGCCGAGCAGGCGCTGCTGAGCGTGAACCGCGCCGCCCAGAAACTGACGGATGTCCAAACCGGAGCTCAACCGGCCACGCGGCGGGTGAATTTCGGCATTTACATCTATAGCTGCGACGAACATCCGCCCGAGGACAAGCCATGAGGCCTCTTTCCCCCTGGCTGGGGCTTTTCCTGCTCCTGACGGCCTGTGACGGCGCGGCAACCGGCCCGCAGGCGACGCGGGAACCCGCCACGCCGACCAGCTTGCCGCCCAAGCCCGTGCAATGCCGGGTCGGGCCACATGACGGGCCAATGCTGGCGGAACGCGGAATCGGCGGCACCGGCCTGCCGTCAATGGCGCCCTCCAGCGTTCAGGGCGGACCGAAAAAAGGCACCTCTTCCCCGGCGGACAAGGGCATCAGCGGCACCGGCCTGCCCGCCAAACCGGTTTCCACCGGCATCGCCGGAGAAATCACCGGCTTCGCCAGCATCTGCGTGAATGGTGTCGAGGTCAAATATAACAGCGCCACCCCCGTGCTGGAGGATGGCACGCCCGCCGGGGACCAGGCGCTGCGCGCGGGGCAATTCGTGGCGATCAAGGCCAGCAGCGAAACCAACAGCTTGCGGGCGGATCAGGTGAATATCCGGCACGAGGTCGTGGGGCCCGTTTCGGCGGTCGGGCTGGGGCAGATCATCGTGGCCGGGCAAATCGTCCTGCTGAGCCCCACCACACGCGGCACTCTGCCCGCGCGGGCGGGCGGTTGGGTCGCCGTCAGCGGGCTGCTCCGCCCCAACGGCATGATCGAAGCCACCCGGATCGACCCCGCCCGACCGGGACAAATCCTGTTGCATGGCGTTCTTGATGAACAAGACGGCCATCTCTCGATCGGCGGACAAATCCTGCGCCTGCCCGCCGGCATGACCGCACCGCCTTTGGGAAGCGCGGTGACCGTGAGAGGACAGCTGCGCCAGACTGTGCTGCGCGTATCGTCCCTGAAAACCGACCTGCTCTACAGCGACCCATCGGCTTATTTCGGCGGGTCGGCCAAGACGTTCCTGCTACAGGCCTACGGCACCTACCTGGGAAATACGGTTCTCCTGCCAGGCGGGCTTCAAGCCACGATGCCGCAAGGCGCTCCCTTCGACGCGAATGGCCGGCCCGCCATTTACGCCATCGTGCCCGAAGGACAAAACGGGCTGAAACTATCCGGCGCCTGCATCGTCGGTCCTGGTTGCGGCGCGGATGGCATGGCGATGCCAAATCTCAACGGCATCGGCAAATTATATGACGGAAACGACGCGGCGGCCGGCATGCCCGTCCAGCCGCAATCCAACGCTCAGGATTTCGGGATGGGGCACACCATGCCGATGGAACCGCCCGGCGGCATGAGCGGGTTTGGCGGCGTGAATGGTGGCGGAGGGTTCGGTCAACCGCCAAGATAGTTGACGTGTGAAAATTTCCCACTTATTGGACTCCGATAAGATCGCGGATCTTGTGGTGTCCTCCATCGTGCCCGCCAATAGGGGGCGCCAATGGCGGCGGCCAGCACCCTATGAGGAGGTTTTCTTGCATTTGCGGGAGAATGACGTTGCCCTCCGGCAGTTGCGTCATAATACGCGCAACACCATGCAAAGGATTGTGAGCCTGTTAGCCGAGGCCCCGGAACTGACGGATCATGCGCATGGCCGTAAGCTGGCGCAGGATCTGATCGATCGCATCTGCCTCTCGGCCGACATCGCCGATGCGCTGTTTTCCGTCCTCTCCGTGCATGGCGGCATCGAGGCGCGGTTGCGCCTGCTCACCCGCGCGCTGGTGCGGGTCTTCAGCGCCCCTGGGCAGGACATCGAAATTCGCATCGATGTGGATACGGACCCATGGAAACACCACGCCGAGATCATTCTGCAAATCACGCACGAGCTGGTCAGCAACGCGGTGCGCCACGGTCTGCGCGGCTACATGACGGGGACAATCGCGATCATGCTCCAGAGGGGACGCCATGATGCTGTCCGGCTGATTGTGAGCGACAATGGGCGCGGCTTTGCCGCCAGAGCGGAGCCCGGTGAAGGGTTGCGGATTGTTCAGGATCTCGTGGCCCGCAACGGCGGAACCCTGACACTGCCCGAACCCGGCCGGCCGGCACGGATGCAGGTTTATCTGCCGCCTGGGAGGCGGCGGCACGAGATTTGAAATTTCCCTTTTTGACGTGTGAATTTTTCACACGACGTTTCGCCAGGACAAGACATGAATCAGGCCTCGCTCAGCCCGCCCGCTCCAGCCAAACCCTTGACGGTTGCCGCCATCATTCCACTTCATAATGGCGCCCGTTTCATCGAGGCGGCCATTCGCGGCGTCCTGGCGCAAACCCATCCGCCGGATGAATTCCTGGTGATCGACGATGGCTCGACCGATAACGGCCCGGACATCGCCGCACGCTGCGCCCAGGAAACAGGGCGCTTGCGCGTGCTGCGCAAGCCCAATGGCGGCCAATCCTCGGCGCGGAATTTCGGCGTCGCTCACTGCGGCGCCACACATATCGCCTTCCTCGATCAGGACGACATCTGGTATCCTGAACATCTTGAGCGCCTGTCGGCCCCTTTCAAGAACCGGCAAACCCGGGATCTTGGCTGGTGCTACAGCGACCTCGATGAAATCGACGAGTTCGGCAATCTCGTTTGCCGGTCTTTCCTGAAAACCAGAACCGCCACCCACCCCAAACATGATCTGTCTTCCTGCCTCAAGGAGGATATGTTCATCCTGCCTTCCGCCTCGTTGATCTCACGCCAGGCCTTCGAGGCCGTCGGCGGATTCGATGAAAAACTCTGCGGTTATGAGGATGACGACCTCTTCCTGCGGCTATTCCGCGCGGGATACGCGAATATCTATCTGGACGAGCCCCTGTCGCAATGGCGGCTGTTCAATGGCAGCACCTCCTATTCGCCGCGCATGTCCGCAAGCCGGATGATTTATGCGAGCAAGCTGCTGGCCACATTCCCCGACGATCAGGAACGCGGACGGTTTTACACCAGCGCCATGATCGCGCCGCGTTTTTCCCGAGATGCGATGGCCGACTACCGGAAGGCCGTTTTCCATGGAACAAAAGAGGACATCGCCCGAACATTGGAAAATCTGTTGCTGATCGCGCGGTTTTTGCCGCGCCGTCGGCGCTTGGTGCTGCGCGCCGCCAAGCCCTTGCTGCGCCGCCGCGCGACAGGGCGCATGCTCTGCCTCGCCTGGCGCGCCGCGCGGCGATTGCGGCGGAGATGACCCCCGCCATGCCGGCGGGCCGGACGGAACATCGCCCCCCTCCCCATGGCGAGCCGGTGGTCGCCATTTTGCTCTCGACCTTCAACGGCGCGGCATTTTTGCCAGACCAGCTCGCCAGCTTTTGCGGCTTGGCCAAGGGTGTGTCCTGGCGGCTGTTCTGGCGCGACGATGGATCCACAGACAGCAGCACCGCCATCATGCGCCGCTTCATGGCGCGGGCGGGGCATGGGCGCTGTCATGAAGTCCTGGCCCCGTCACGGCGGGTGGGAGCAACGGCGAGCTTTCTGTTCCTGCTCCGCCATGTCGTCCGGCTGGAGGAAACATTTGACGCCATTGCCTTCGCGGATCAGGACGATGTCTGGTTGCCGGATAAATTGCAACGAGCCTGGTCACGCCTCCAGGCCCTCCCCGCCGGACAAGTCGCCGGATATTGCACGCGGCAAATGCTGGTGGACCATGCCTTGCGCCCATTGGGCGTATCATGCGCCTTCCCATCGCGTCTCTCCTTTCCAGGCGCCCTGACTCAAAATCTCGCCACCGGCTGCACCATCGTCCTCAACATGGCGGCGGCGCGGCTGGTGGCGCGTACCGAGGCGCCCGCCCGTGGCTGGCATGATTGGTGGTGTTACCTCGTGATCACGGCATCAGGCGGGAACATGCTGGTGGATCAACGCGCCACGCTGCTTTACCGCCAGCATGGCGGCAATGCCGTCGGCGCGCGCGCCACCATGCTCGCGCGCGCCGCTGGGGCGTTGCGGCGCGGCCCCGGCCAGTTCATGGCAATCCTGTCCGCACAGACAGAGCGCCTGCTCGTCTATAACGACATCTTGACGCCAGAGGCCAAAACCAGCCTGGACATTCTGCGCGCCGGGCTGAAAGGACGCTTGCGCCAAAAAATCAGGGCGCTGCGCCTGCAAGGGCTGCGCCGGGCGGGATATATGGAGACGTTGATTTTCAGATTATGGTATCTGATCGGCGCGCCCTAGCCAAACCGCCCATGCGGGCAAACCCAGATAACGGGTCAGTTGAAACGGCGCCGCGCTTGATACCAGGGGGCCCCCCCCATCGTCTCGCGCGCCACCCGACACATGAAATCGAGCCCAAAATCAGCCCGGCCCGGCAGAGCCCGCTTGCGTGAAGAAACGCGGGCTTTCATGCCTTCGGCAGAACCAGCCGCGCCACGCATCCTTGCCCGGCCTGGCTCTCAAGCTCCAGCCATCCCCCCGCGCGCCGCGCCACCCGCTCGGCGATCGGCAGGCCAAGCCCCCGCCCCGCGCCATTGGCACGGGTGGTGAATAACGGCTCCCTCGCGCGCGCCAATGTCTCCGGCGTCATGCCAGGGCCGTCATCCCGCACCGTGATCGCAACCCACCCGTTCCGCTCCGCCGCCGCCAGCACAATCTGGCCACCGCCCTCCAAGGCGTCACGCGCATTCTCCAGCAATTCCCGCACGGCCTGGCCCAATGCGTCCGGGTCCACGCATGCGGGCAATGTCTCAGGCAGACCGGGGGAAATCCCTCCCTCCACGGCGGCCAGTTCGCGCAGCAGCACGGCCACATCCAACGCTTCCTTGGCAGGCGCGGCATGACCGGAGAACCACATCAGGCGCCGCGCGAACAACGCGGCCCGGGCACCGGCACTGCGCGCCCCGTCCAGATAAGCATCCGGCAAAGCGCCCGAGCGCGCCGCGCGGAGCTGGGACAATTCAAGATTGCCCAGAACGCCCGTCAGCAAATTATTGAAATCATGCGCCACCCGCGCGGCGAATTGCTCCAGCCGCTCATCCTGGACCGGTGTCTTCTCCTCGGGCATCGTCATGGTAAACTCTTATAAATCAATTCCGCCCTCCTCCCACCTCACGGCCAGGAACCATCTCCTGGCATGATTACCCCCACGGGGAACATGGGCAAGGGCATCCACCACCGGAGAGAGTCAAAGACCCATGCGGATATTGCTGATCGAAGACGACACGGCCATCGCAACGCTGATCGCCGCCGGCATGGCGGAGGCGAGTCACGACGTGGTCCACGCGCTGGACGGGCAAAACGGGTTGAACCACGCCATGAATGAACGTTTCGACGTGATGATCCTCGACCGGCAATTGCCCGGTGGGGTGGATGGCGCGGCATTGTTGCGCCAATTACGCGGCCAGCAAGTGGAAACGCCGGTTTTATTTCTCTCCGGCCTGGGCGCGCTGGGGGATTGGATGACCGGGCTGGAGGCGGGCGGCGACGATTATATCGTCAAGCCGTTCCAATTCACCGATCTGCTCAGCCGGGTGGAAGCCCTGCACCGGCGCCGCGCAGAAAACTGACCAGCCCCGCTGTCGACCCATCCACCGCCATGGCGGTGGGCGCGCCCTCCACCGCCGGCAACAGCCTCGTCGCCAGCTCCTTGCCCAGCTCCACGCCCCATTGGTCGAAGGCGTTGATATTCCAAAGCGCCGCCTCGGTGAACACACGGTGCTCATAAAGCGCGATCAGCTTGCCCAGCGTGGCCGGGTCCAGCTTCTCATAAGCAATGGTCAGGGAGGGCCGGTTGCCGGGAAACACACGATGCGGATTGCCGCCCGCCTGCGCGAGCGTGCGCCCCTGCAACAAAGCCTGGGCCTGGGCCAGGCAATTGGCGATGAGCAGGCGGTGATGCGCCGCCAGCTCCGGCTCATGCCCCCGCGCGGCGATCAGGAACTCGCACGGAATCACATCCGTGCCCTGGTGCAGAAGCTGGTAGAAAGCATGCTGGCCATTGGTGCCGGGCTCGCCAAAAACCAGCGGACCGCTGGGGCGGGCAACGGGCTCGCCCTCGCGTGTCACGCGCTTGCCGTTGGATTCCATGTCGAGCTGCTGCAAATACGCCGGAAAACGGGCAAGGCGCTGGTCATAAGGCAGAATCGCCCGGGCCGGATAACCCAGCGCGTCGCGGTGCCACACCCCCGCCACCGCCATCAGCACCGGCAGATTCTCCGCCAGCGGCGCGGTTCGGAAATGTTCGTCCATCTCATATGCGCCGGCGAGAAACGCCCGGAAATTCTTGGCCCCCATGGCCATGGCGACCGGCAGACCGACCGCGGACCAGACGGAATACCGCCCGCCCACCCAGTCCCAAAACCCAAAGACATGCTCAGGGACGATCCCAAAATCCGCGCATTTCCCCAAGGCCGTGGACACCGCGCAGAAATGCGCCCCCACCGCCTCTTCGCCCAGCGCCGCCGCCAGCCAGCGCCGGGCGGAATTGGCGTTGGTCATCGTCTCCACCGTGGTGAAGGTTTTGGAGGCGACGATGAACAGCGTCCGCGCCGGGTCCAGCCCCCGCAAAATACCCGACAGATGCGCGCCGTCCACATTGGAGACAAAATGCAGGCGCGGCCCGTCATGATAAGGCGCCAGGGCGCCGACGGCCATCACCGGGCCGAGATCCGAGCCGCCAATGCCAATATTCACCACATCGCTGAAAGGGCGGCCATCGGCGGCAACGGCGGCGCCAGAGCGCACGGCCTCGGCGAACTCCAGAAACCGCGCGAGCATCTCCTGAATCTCCGGCACCACATTGCGCCCATTGACCCGGACATCCGCCCCGGCGGGCGCACGCAGCGCCGTGTGCAGCACCGCCCGCCGCTCGGTGTTATTGACGATGCCTCCGGTGAACATCGCCTCGCGCCTGGCTTCCAGCCCGGCATCGCGGGCCAGCTCCAGCAACGCGGCCAAGCTGGCCTCCGTCAGCGAGGTTTTGGAAAAATCCAGCAGAATGCCGGCACCCGAGGCTGAAAAACGGGAGAAACGCTGGGCATCCGCCGCGAACAGGGCGCGTATGTCCGGCGCGTTGGCGGCCAGCTTCAGCACATCCGCCCATCCATCCTGGCTCATCCATTCCCTCGCATGACGCTTAGCCTTCCCGTACCCTAACCCGTTCCGCCTTCAAGCCAAAGAGCGCCTAATCCTCCCGCATCCGCACGCCCGGATGAAAGAACGCGTAAACGGCCCGCGCGGTGGCCCGGTTAATGCCGGTCACCGCCTCCAGATCCTTCAACCCCGCCGCCTTCACACCGCGGGCGGAGCCGAAATGCAGCAACAGCGCTTTTTTGCGCGCGGCGCCGATGCCGGGCACTTCATCTAGCTCGGATGTGGCAAGTTTACGGCTACGCGCGGCCCGATGTGTGGTAATGGCGAAACGGTGCGCCTCATCGCGCAGCCTTTGCAGAAAATACAGCACCGCATCGCGCGGCGGCAATTGAAAAGGCTCCCGCCCTTCCACGTGGAACCATTCCCGCCCCGCATCGCGGTCCGGCCCCTTGGCGATACCGACCATGGGAATATCCTCAAGCCCCAAATCGGCCATGACCGCCTTCGCCGCCGAAAGCTGCCCGGCCCCGCCGTCGATCAGCACAAGGTCCGGCCAGGTTTCGCCGGTACGGTCCGGGTCTTCCTCCAGGGCCCGACCAAAACGGCGCAGCAGCACCTCGCGCATCATGCCGAAATCGTCGCCCGGCGTAATGGCGCTCTTGATGCCGAACTTCCGGTAGGCTGATTTCATCGGCCCTTCCGGCCCGGCCACCACCATCACACCATAGGCGTTCGTGCCCATGATATGGGAGTTATCATAGGTTTCGATGCGCCGTGGGGGTTCCGCCAAACCGAACAACTCAGCGACCCCCGCCAGCAATTTGGCCTGCCCGGCACTTTCGGCGAGCCTGCGCTCCAACGCCTCGCGGGCATTGGTGGCGGCATGGCTCACCACATCGGCCTTCTCGCCGCGCTGCGGCACGGCGATATGCACCCGCCGCGCCGCCTTCAGGCTCAGCGCATCCTCCAGCAAAGACTGCTCCTGCGCCGGATGATTGAGCAGAATATGCGGCGGCGGCGGCTTGTCATCGTAGAACTGCGCCACGAAGGCGGCGAGCACCGCCTCCGGCGCGTCGTCCTTCGCGGTGGCGGGGAAAAAGCTGCGATTGCCGTTATTGCGCCCGCCCCGAATGAAGAACACCTGCACGCAAGCCTGCCCGGCCTGCTGGTACAGGGCGATGACATCCGCATCGCCCAGGCTGGCGGGGTTGATGACATCGTTGCCCTGCACATAGGCCAGGCCGCGAATCCGGTCGCGTAGCGCGGCGGCGCGTTCGAACTCAAGCTTTTCAGAGGCTTGCTGCATCGCAGCAGCCAAATCCTTCTGCACCGCGCCGGTCTTTCCTCTCAGGAAATCCTTGGCCTGGGCCACCAGCGCACCATACTCACGCGCGCTCACCCGCCCCACGCAAGGCGCGCAACAACGCTTGATCTGATACAGCAGACAAGGGCGGGTGCGGTTGGCGAACACAGTATCCGCGCAGGTGCGCAGCAGGAAAACACGCTGCAACGCCTGCACCGTCTGATTCACCGCCCAGACCGAGGCGAACGGCCCCCAATAAAGATTGGCCTTGTCCTGCGCGCCGCGATGCTTGCCGATACGCGGAAATTCCTGCCCGGCCGTCAGCACCAGCCAGGGATAGGTTTTATCGTCGCGGAGTAGAATATTGTAACGCGGTTTCAAGCGCTTGATGAGGTTGGCCTCAAGCAGCAGCGCTTCCGCCTCGGTATGGGTGGTGACGATCTCCATGGCGGCGGTGTCCGCCACCATGCGCCGCAGCCGCTCCGGCAAGCGGTTGATCTGGGTGTAGGAGACAACCCGTTTCCTGAGATTGAGCGCCTTGCCGACATAAAGCGCCTCCCCCTTGGCATCGAGCATCCGGTACACGCCTGGGTTGCCCGGCATGGTTTCCAACGCGCTCTCGATGACGCCGACGCCGGTTTGCGGGGTCTCCAACTTATCCCCCCTTCCCTGTGGATAAGTTTGTGGACGTTTTGTACCACACCCTGAATCCGCCCCCCGCCGCGCATGGCTGAACCCGCCGCCCGAGGGGCATATTATCTAGAATTAACATACTGATTTTGAACAAAAATAAAACCAGCCCCGTGAATGGCCACCGCCCTCAAACCAAGCCGAAACCCCTTGATCGCACACCATTCCAGTGCGTGGACAACTAGATATTCCGGCGTTCGATTTCCACCCCCACGCCGGCGGCGTCGGGAAACACGTCCAGCTTTTCCACAGTCACCCGTGCCGCGCGTACACGCATATCGCGCAAACAGGCCTCGGCCACGCGTTCGGCCAGCGTCTCCACCAATTGCACATGGCCGGCGGCAACGATCCGGCGCACCTCATTGATCACGGTGTCATAATCGACCACCCGGCCGAGATCATCCGCCCCCACGGCGGGGCGGGACAGATTGGCCGCCCCGTCATCCTCCACCATCAACTCCAGATTCATCCGCACACGCTGGGTGCGCCCATGCTCATGGGCATAGACGCCGATGCGCGCCGGAAGAACGAGGTCCCGGACAAACATGCGCCGGGCAGCGCGGACGGTATCGATGAGACGGGGATGATCCATACCGGAAGCTTTGCGCCGCGCCGTGCGAATTGGCAATAAACCAAGCCTCCCACACGGGATGCTTCCCACGTGGGAGAGAGTGCGCTAGCCTCCGGGCATGAAACGTTCAGCACTCATTTTCGCCCTGCCCATCCTACTGGGCGCGGCGTCCGCCGCCAGCGCCCAAACCGGCCCCCAGGTCAGCGTCTCCAATCCCTGGATTCGCTATCTGCTGCCCAGCGTGCCCGCTGGCGGCTATCTCACCTTGCACAATAACGGCACCAGCCCAGCCGTGCTGACCGGCGCCAGCTCCTCCGCCTGCGGCACCCTGATGCTGCATAAGAGCGAGAATAAAAGCGGCACCGAGATCATGGTGAAGGTGGACAGCATCACCGTTCCCGCCCATGGTGAGGTCAGCTTCTCCGAGGGCGGCTATCATCTGATGTGCATGAAGCCGAACATGAAGCTGGGAGAGCACATACCGGTGACACTGAAATTCCAGGACGGCACCGCCCTGCTGCTGACCATGCCCGTCTACGGCCCCTCCGGCCCCAGCGGCCAATGAAGGCTTGGCGCCACGCGCCGCTGCTGCTGCTGGCCGCCGCGGCACCCGGGGGTAAACAGATCGTGCTGCATGGCAATGGCAATGGCGCCTTGCCCTGCGCCGCCTGCCATGGCGAGAACGGCCAGGGCAAGCCCTCCACCGGCGCGCCCGCCCTGGCCGGCAAGCCCGCCAGCGCCATTGTCTCCGCCTTGAACCTGATGGCCGCCGGCCAGGGCGGCACGCCGCTGATGCGCTCCATCGCCGCGGCGCTGACCCTCGATGAGCGCCAGCAGGTCGCGGCTTATTTCTCGTCCCTGCCGAAACCATCCCCCTGAAGGTTGGCATCGCGCCCTTGAGCGCATAGATGTTGCGCCAGAATTTCATCTGTAAGGACGAAGCCTCATGCCCGACGCCAACCTGCCCACGGACTACAAGGTCAAGGATATTTCCCTGGCCGAGTGGGGCCGCAAGGAAATCTCGATGGCCGAGGATGAAATGCCCGGCCTGATGGCGCTGCGCGAGGAGTTTGGCAAATCCAAGCCGCTGGCGGGCGCGCGCATCGTGGGCTGCCTGCACATGACCATCCAGACCGCCGTGCTGATCGAGACATTGGTGGCGCTCGGCGCGTCCGTGCGCTGGTCCTCCTGCAACATCTTCTCCACGCAGGACCAGGCCGCCGCCGCCATCGCCGCCGCCGGCATTCCCGTGTTCGCCTGGAAGGGGCTGAGCGAGGAGGAATTCTGGTGGTGCATCGAGCAGACGCTGCGCGGCCCCGATGGCTGGACCCCGAACATGATCCTGGATGATGGCGGCGACGCGACCCAGATCATGCACGACAAATATCCCGAAATGATGAAGGATGTGCGCGGCATTTCCGAGGAAACCACCACCGGCGTGCACCGCCTGTGGGACATGGCCAAGACCGGCAAGCTGCTGGTCCCCGCCATCAACGTGAACGACAGCGTCACCAAGTCCAAGTTCGACAATCTCTATGGCTGCCGCGAAAGCCTGGTGGATGGCATCCGCCGTGGCACGGATGTGATGATGTCCGGCAAGGTGGCCGTGGTGTGCGGCTTTGGCGATGTGGGCAAGGGCTCCGCCGCCTCGCTGCGCAATGCCGGCTGCCGCGTGAAGGTCTGCGAAATCGACCCGATCTGCGCCCTGCAGGCCGCCATGGAAGGTTATGAGGTGGTGACCATGGACGACGCCGCCCCGGCGGGCGACATCTTCGTGACCGCCACCGGCAATGTGGACGTGATCACCGCCGACCATATGCGCGCCATGAAGCACCGCGCCATCGTCTGCAATATCGGGCATTTCGACTCCGAGATTCAGATCGAGAGCCTGCGGAACTATAAATGGGAAAACGTGAAGCCGCAGGTGGACGAGGTTGTGTTCCCCGACGGCAAGCGCCTGATCGTGCTTTCCGAGGGCCGCCTGGTGAACCTGGGCAACGCCACCGGGCACCCGAGCTTCGTGATGTCCGCCAGCTTCACCAACCAGGTGCTGGCGCAGATCGAGCTGTTCACCGCGCCGGAAGGCAAATATCAGAAGCAGGTCTATGTGCTGCCGCGCCATCTGGATGAAAAAGTGGCCGCCCTGCATCTGGCCAAGGTCGGCGCGAAACTGACCCAGCTGACCCAGAAACAGGCCGATTATCTGGGCCTGCCGGTTCAGGGCCCGTTCAAGCACGACCTCTACCGTTATTGATGCGCGCGGGGATGGCGAGGCCGCCGCGCGCCGGCAAGCATCGCAATCACGGTCACGATCAATGATCCTGCATGCGGCGCGGCGTTTTGGCGGCATCCTGTCCCTCGCCGGGCTGGGCCTTCTGGCGGGCGGCATGCTGTTCTTCGGCGCGGTGATGGCCCCCTTGGTCTTCACCCGCCTGCCGCTGGACGTGGCCGGGCCGTTCATCCGCGCGGCCTTTCCGTTTCTATACGGCTATTGCCTGCTGTTCGCCGGCCTCTCCTGCCTTGGCTATCTCGCGCGCCGGCGGCTGGGCGCGGCGCTGGTGCCCGGCTTCACCATCCTGGGCACGCTCTGGTCCTGGTTCTGGCTGATGCCCCGGCTGGATGCATGGAGGCTGGCGGATAATTCCGCCGCCTTCGCCCGTGGGCATGACATTTCCACCTGGGTGTTCGGCGCCGAGTTTTTTCTGGTGCTGCTGCTGCTGATCCGCGAGGGCACGAAACAGCCCTGACCCCCCTTGCCTACCGGCCGCTGAAATCCACGACCGCGGCAAAACCGCCCTCCGTGCCAAAGGCGAGATGGGCACCATCGGCGCTCCACGCCAGGGTGGAGACACAGCCCCGCCCCGGGCCGCAAACCGGCAAGACCCGTTCACGCGCGACATCCGCCACCAGCACCAGCCCGGTATCGAATCCAGCGGCCACCACCTCATGCTGCGGATGGCAGGCGACACGTTTCACAATCCCATCGCCCATGCCCAGCTCCGTGGGCGGCTTGCCCATCGGCCCGCCGCCGAAAAAAGGCCAGAGCACGACGCTCTCCGCCCCCGCCGTGGCCAGCCAGCGTCCGGACTTGGTAAAACCGAACGATTCCGGCTTGGTGGGATAGCCCGACATGCGCATATGCTTGCCCTCGGGCAGGGTCCAGCCATGCAGGGCGTTTTCCTGCATCGTGGTCACCAGCGCCTCCCCCCCTGGATGAATGGCGACACCGGTATGGCTGCCCTTCCAGTCCAGCTTCGGCGCCACCGCCGCGCCCGAGGCGGTGAACCACAGGCTGGCGCCGTTATAATGCGAGGCCGCCACGCGCTTGCCCTTGGCATCGAAGGCGATGCCGCTGACAGTGGAGGGATGCTCCAGCGTTTTCAGCACCTCGCCCGCCGGTGACAGCAGATGCAGCCTCTTGCCCGCCGAGGCCGCCAGCAAGGGTGTCTTACCGGCGAACGCCGCCACATGCTCCACCCATTTGGAGCCGAATTTCCGCAGCTCGCGCACCGTGCCATCCAACTGGGCGAGCATCAGCCGCCCATCATCCCCCCCGCTGACGAACCCGCCCTGCGGGTGCGCGCTCATCGCCAGGGCCGCGCCGTCATGCACCACGACAGCCTGATGCGCGCTCCCCAGGCGCAACGTGCCATCGCCCAGGGCGAAACCGGGCTGACCCTTGGCATCGAAAGCCACGGCGACGACATAAGCGCCAAATTGCGCGCCATTGCCGCGCTGGGTAAGAAGCTGATCGAGATCTGACATGAGGGTTTCTTGCCCCGTCGCCACGCGCCGGGCAAGAGCCGCCGCACGGCTCAAATAAACCTTGAAACAGCCTGGGGCGCATGCCAATCTTGGACATGGTTTTAGCAGCTCAACCACCTGCGCCTAATTTGCTGGCAGAGTTGCTCGTCCTCTGCGCACGAATTGGCTTCAGCCCACCCCGGTCCTGAATCGCGTTTGCCCGGGCGCCGCCCTGGCATGTCCCATTTTCAGAAAATAACCGGAGCTTTTTTCATGTTGAACGGCATCAACAACGATGTTGACTGGCAGGCGCTGGACGCCGCCCACCATTTCCACCCCTTCACCGACCATAAGGAGCTGCACGAGCAAGGCGTGCGGCTGATCACCTCGGCCGAGGGCGTGTATCTGCACGATTCCAACGGCAACAAGATCATGGACGGCATGGCCGGGCTATGGTGCGTGGCCGCCGGCTATGGCCGCCAGGAGCTGGTGGAAGCCGCCACCAAGCAGATGACCAAGCTGGCCTATTACAACAGCTTCTTCAAAACCACGAACGAGCCCGCCGTGCTGCTGGCACAGAAGATCGCGCGGATCGCCCCGGACGGATTCGAGCATGTGTTCTTCGCCTGCTCCGGGTCCGAGGCGGTGGATTCCGCCCTGCGCACCGCGCGGGTTTATTGGCAGACCCTCGGCAAGCCGCAGAAGAAAATCATCATCGGCCGGGAATATGGCTATCACGGCTCCACCACCCTGGGCGCCTCCGCCGGCGGCATGAAGGATATGCACCGCCAGGCCGGCGACATGCCGAATTTCGTCCAGGTGCTGCCGCCTTACTGGTATGGCAAGGGCGGGCAGATGAGCCCGGAGGAATTCGGCCTCTACGCCGCCAAGGAAGTGGAGAAGAAGATTCTCGAACTCGGCGCCGACAATGTCGCCGCCTTCATCGGCGAGCCGATCCAGGGGGCCGGCGGCGTCTTGATTCCGCCCGAAACCTACTGGCCCGAAATCAACCGCATTTGCAAGGAACATGACATTCTGCTGATCGCCGACGAGGTGATCTGCGGCTATGGCCGCACGGGCAAAATGTTCGGCACGGATTATTTCGGCATCAAGCCGGACATGATGACCACCGCCAAGGCGCTGACCTCCGGCTATCTGCCGCTATCCGCGCTGCTGATGAACGACCGCGTGGCGAACGTGCTGATCAACGAAAC
The DNA here is from genome assembly GCF_050253495.1 of Acidocella sp. NCBI lineage: Bacteria > Pseudomonadati > Pseudomonadota > Alphaproteobacteria > Acetobacterales > Acidocellaceae > Acidocella > Acidocella sp. The sequence goes on along the minus strand of NZ_JBFWIX010000004.1, from coordinate 180,381 downwards.
CGGGGAATATTATCACGGCTTCACCTATTCGAGCCATCCGGTCTCCTGCGCCGTGGGGCTGCGGAATCTCGAAATCATCGAGGATGAGAAGCTGGTCGCGGGGGCTGAGCGCAAGGGCGCGCTGCTGCGCGCGAAGCTGAACGAGGCCATTGGCGATCTGCCGATCGTGGGCGAGATTCGCGGTGTCGGCCTCATCGGCGCCATCGAGCTGACGGCCGATAAGCGCACCCGCAAATTCTTCGAAAAAAATGGCCGCGTCGGCGCGATCTGCCGCGATCATTGCATCGAGAACGGCCTGATGATGCGCGCCACGCGCGACACCATGCTCTTCTCCCCGCCGCTGACCATCACCGAGGCTGAGATCGATCTGTTCGTGGCGATGGCCAAGACCGCCTTCGAGCAGACCTATGCGGATGTGCGCGCGGAGGTCAGCCTGTGAGCCTCGACGCCCAGCCGGATCCAGACGCAAAAACCACCCTGCTCGGCGGCGCGGACTATATCGAGGCCTTCATCATCGACGTGAACGGTGTGCCGCGCGGCAAATGGATGCAGCGGGACAAGGCGAAGTCGCTGCTCGGCAGCGGCATCGCCATTCCGCGTTCGGCCTATCTGCTCGACATCTGGGGCCGGGACATCGTCGAGGACGGCATCGCCTACGACACGGGGGACCCGGACGGGCTCTGCGTGGCCGTGCCGCATTCCATCACCCGCATGGGCTGGGCCGAGGGCAATGTGGTGCAGGCGCTGCTGACCATGCGCGAGGCCGATGGCGGGCTCTATTATCTCGACCCGCGCAGCGCCCTCACCAAGGTGCTGGAGCGTTACGCCCAAGCCGGGCTGACCCCCGCCCTGGGCGTGGAGCTGGAATTCTACCTGGTCGATCCACGCCAGGACGGCATGAAGATCGCCCCGCGCGGCGCCGATGAATCCGGCTGGCGCGGCTGGCAGATCGACGCGGTGGGGCTGGGCGAGGTGCATGATTACGAGCCGATCCTGCGGGAGATGATGGCCTGCGCGAAAGCGCAGGACATCATCCTGGAAACGCTGGTGAGCGAGTCCGGCCCCGGCCAGTTCGAAGTGACGCTGAAATACTCGACCGACGCGCTGCGCGTGGCCGACAGCGCCACCCTGTTCAAGCGCACCATCAAGCAGGTGGCGCGCAAGCACGGGCTCACCGCCACCTTCATGGCCAAACCCTACGGCCAGTGGGCGGGTTCGGGCATGCATGTGCATATGTCGATCCTCGACAATGCCGGCGGGAACATCTTCGCCGGCACGCCCGAGCGCGCCGCGCCCGAACTGTACCAGGCTCTGGGCGGCATCATCCATTCCATGCCGGACACAATGCTGACCCTGGCCCCGCACGCCAATTCCTACCGCCGCTTCGCGCCGGGCGTGCACGCCCCCACCTATGGCGATTGGGGACATGACAACCGCATGTCGTCCGTGCGCGTGATCACCGCCGACCCGGCGGCCTCGCGCATCGAACATCGCGTCGCCGGGGCGGACTGCAACCCTTACCTCTCCTTCGCCTCGCTGCTGGGCACCGCGCTGCGCGGGCTGGAGACCAAGGCCGACCCCGGGCCGGAAACCCACGGCACGGTCCGCAGCCCCCTGGCGCCGAAACTGCCCATCGCCTGGTCGGGCGCGGTCGATAAATTCGCCGCCTCCGAGGTGATGAAGGATATTTTCGGCCCTGAATTCCAGCGTTACTATACCGCCACGAAACGTCAGGAAATCAGCGAGCTGCGCAAGCGGATCTCCGATGTGGAATATGACGCCTATCTGAAAAACGCCTGAGGCTGGCATGGAAACAGCGATCACACCACGCGAGGCGGGCTTCTCGATGCCCGCCGAGTGGGCGCCCCACGCGGGCTGCTGGATGATCTGGCCGGAGCGGCCGGACAATTGGCGCCTGGGCGCGAAACCCGCGCAACGGGCCTTCGCCGAAATCGCCCGCGCCATCGCGCGGTTCGAGCCGGTGACCATGCTGGTCAGCCACCGGCAATATCAAAATGCCCGCGCCATGCTGCAGCCTGAGGTGCGGGTAGTGGAGATGAGCAGCGACGATGCCTGGGCACGCGATGTGGGATGCAGCTTCCTGCTGGGCCGGCACGGCGAGCTGGCGGGGGTGGACTGGCCCTTCAAGAGCTGGGGCGGCCTTTATTTCCCCTGGGACAAGGACGATGCCATCGCCGCCAAGATGCTGGAGATGGAACGGGCGCGACGCTTCCGCGCCCCGCTCGTCATCGAAGGCGGCGCCCTGCATGTGGATGGCGAGGGCACGGTGCTGGCGGTCGAGCAATGCGTGCTGAATGAAAACCGCAACCCGAATGTCTCCCGCCAAGACATGGAACGGATGCTGAAGGATTATCTCGGCGTCAGCCACGTCATCTGGATTGCCGAGGGCGTGCCGCAAGACGAGACGGACGGGCATGTGGACAATCTCGCCTGCTTCGTGAAACCGGGCGTGGTGCTGCTGACCTGGTGCGACGACCCGGCCGATCCGCATTACCAGGTGAGCCGGGACGCCGAGGCCAGGCTGCGCGGCGCGCGCGACGCCAAGGGGCGGGAACTGGTCATCGAGCATATCCCGATGCCAAGCCCGATGGCCTACACGCCTGAAGAGGCGGAAGGGGTGGATGCCACCGCCAGCGGCATGAACCGCCGCGCGGGGGAACGCCTGGCCGCGTCTTATGTGAATTTCTACATTGCCAACGGCGCCGTCATCGCCCCCGCCTTCGGGGTGGAAACCGACGAACCGGCCCGCCAGGTACTGGCCCGGCTCTTTCCCGACCGCGAGATCGTGATGGTCCCGGCACGGGAAGTCCTTCTGGGCGGCGGCAATATCCATTGCATCACGCAGCAACAGCCCAAATCCGGCGCCGCTCTATAAAGCCCGCCGGAATGTCAGATTGAACCGCGCCGCGCCGGTCAGGGGATGCTCCCCCTTCCTCACCGGCGCGACACCATGAAAATATTTGCGGGCCGCGCCCCCCCATACCAGCACATCGCCGCTGCCCAGGGGCAACCGGGCGGGCTTGTCCGCCCTGACCCGCCCGCCCCACAGAAAGACAGCGGGCAACCCCAGCGAGACGGAAACGATGGGCGATGCGAAATCCCGCTCGTCAATATCCCGGTGCAGGGACATTCTCGCACCCGGCTCATACCGGTTGATCAGCGCCATATCGGGCACAAAATCCGCAAACCCCGCCTCCCGCGCCGCGCGCCCCGCCAGGGCACGGAACAAGGCCGGCAACGCTGGCCAGGGGAGAGCGCTCACCGGATCCCGCCGCGCATAACGATACCCTTTCGCGTCGCTCACCCAGCCCGCCGCGCCGCAATTGGTCATGGCGGCGCTCATCTCTTGGCCACCGGGCGTTGCCATGCGCCGGAAGGGCGCTGCCGCGGCAACCTCCATCGCCGCGCGCACCAGCGCCGCCTCCTCGTCCAGGGCAAATCCCGGCAGGTAGGAGAGCCCCGGCGGGGCGAGCCGGTCAGGAAACAGATCCAGCGTCATGCCCCGCTTCCCGCGCCAGCAAGGCGGCCTTGCGCTCCACTCCCCAGCGATACCCCGTCAGCGCCCCATCCCTCGCCACCACGCGATGGCACGGCACGGCCACGGCCAGCCTGTTCGCCCCACAGGCGGCGGCCACGGCCCGCACCGCGCTTGGCGCGCCAATGCGCGCGGCCAATTGACCGTAGCTGAGCGTGCGGCCCGGCGGAATCTCACGCAAGGCCGTCCAGACCCGGCGCTGAAAAACCGTGCCGCGCAAATCCAGCGGCAAATCGGCGCCGCGTTCCGGCATTTCCACCAACCCGGCCACCTGGGCGACCAATGTTTCAAACCCCGCATCCCCGGCCACGATCTCGGCTTTGGAAAAATCCTTGAGAAACCCGCGCAGCAACAATTCCGGGTCCGGCCCCAGCGCGATGGCGCACACGCCCTTGGCACTGGCCGCCACCAGCAAGGCGCCGAGCGTGGTCTCCCCGATGGCGACACTCAACCGCTCCCCCTGCCCACGCGCGCGGCAGCGCCCCGGCGTCATGCCCAGCATCGCGGGCACGGCCTCGTAAAACCGCCCGCTGGAGGAAAACCCCGCTTCGTAAATGGCGTCCGTGATGCTGGGCGCGCCCTTCACCGCCTCGCGCAGGCGCTCGCCTTGCCCCGCCACGGCATAAGCCTTCGGCGTCAGGCCCGTGACCTGTTTGAACAGACGATGAAACCGGAATGTCCCCATTCCCGCTTTTCTGGCCAGCTCCTCCAGCCCGGGCGCTGTCTGCGCGCTGTCGATCAGGCGGCAACTCGTCTCGATCGGGCCTTGTCGGGTCTTGGCCATTGCATTCTCCTCATAGATCGGCCGGGAGCGGGATGACATGAACACCCCCCACCTTGATCGGAGCCGTACTCCAAAGCTTCCCAGGCGGCACTCCGTTTCTTGCGGATCAGAGCGTGAGGGTGCCGGAAACGACTTCCACGCTCTCCCCGCCGATCCAGAAATCTCGCCCGTCATGATCCACGAACACCCGGCCAGCGCGTCCCAGGGCGGTTCCCTGGGCGGCCACATAGCGCGCGGGGGCACGCCCCGCTGGAATCAGCCAGCGCGCCAACCCGGCATTCAGGCTGCCGGTCACGGGATCCTCGCCGCCCACATCGCCCGCGAACCCCCGCACCTCGAAATCCGTCTCCCCGCCAGGAATGGGCGCCACCACGCCGATCTCCAACTCGCCCATCGCGGTGAAATCCGGCTTCAGCGCCAGCAGGGTTTGACGGTCTTTCAGCATCACGCCGGTCCAGCACGGCGCCCGTTCCGAAAGTTGGCGCAGCGCGAGAAGCTCCGCCTCGGGCACGCCCAGAACAGCGGCGATCCGCGCTTTCAGCGCCGCCGTGACATCGCCCTGCACGGCGCCGGGCGCGGCAAAGGCCAAGCGCGCCCCATCGCGCTTGATCCGCACCAGCCCGGCCCCGCATTGCTGGACGATCCAGTCCCCCTTGGGCGCGCTACCCGCCGCCAGCCAGGCATGGCAGCTTCCCAGCGTGGGGTGCCCGGCGAAGGGCAATTCAGCTTTCGGGGTAAAAATCCTCACCTTGTAATCCGCCCCGTCCTGGTCCGGCGGCAGCAGGAAACTGGTCTCGCTCAAATTGGTCCAGTTGGCGAAACGCCGCATCTCGGCATCGCTCAGCCCCACGGCGCCATGCACCACCGCCAACGGGTTGCCCAGGCCCGGCCGGCCGGTGAACACATCCATCTGTGAAAAGGCGAAGCGCTTCATCAACTCACCATCAGACCAACCGCCAGGGCAACCGCCACGCCTTGCAGGACCACGCGCCAGCGCATCAGCAAATTGGCCCGGCGTGGGTCGCGGCGGGCATGGGCCATGCCGAGCACACCGGCCAGCATCACGCCGATCACCGCCAGCATGTCCAGCCCCAGCAACACCATCAGAATTGCCCGCATGACGTTTATTATACTCCAATATTATAATCCAAGACACGGCTTTGCCCACCGCCGCGCGCGCCGCCCGATTGACTTGGCGCGAAAACATGCCTCAGGCTTTTCCCATGCGCATCCTGCTTTTGTTCATCTGTCTGGCCTTGCTGGCGGTGCCGGGCGGCGCAAACGCCACCCAGCCCGCCACCTCATCCGCCACCGCCAGTCAGGCCGCCCCGGCCGAACCCGCGAAAGCCACGCCCACCATTATCCCCGGCTCGCCCCTGGCCGCCCTCACCGGCGCCGCTCCCCCCTCCCAACAGGACACGGCAACCCCCGCCCCCTTTGGCACCAGCGAGATCGGCTTCGCCATCACCACCTTGCTGGGGCAGGAGGCAACCCGGACCTTCGATGATTTTTCCGAGGCCCTGCGCCGCTCCACACGCCTGGCACCCGTGGTCAAATGGATAAAGAGCTTTCCCACCAACTCCCCGCGCCGCGCCAATGGCCTGGCCATTCTCTCCGGCATCGCCATCGCCATCCTGCCGGGCATCGCGCTGGAGCTTCTGCTGCGCTTCCTGCTGCGCCGCCCCGCCGCGGCCTGCGCCAGACACGCCAGGGCACCCGCGCCGCCCGCCAGCGGCCACACGCCGCGCCACCCTCCGCTGCTGGCCCTGTTGCGCCGCCTGGGCTTCGCGCTGCTCAAATTCTGCCTGATGCTGGTGCCCTTGGCGATCTTCGCCGCCATCGAGCAGTTTTTCCTGTCCTCGGGGCTGGTGAGCGCGCGCGCCGCGCATCTCGCCATTGTCGGCATCGTCAACGCCTATCTCGTGGCGCGCCTGACACAGGAAGTCCTGCGGCTGATCCTGGCCCCCGGCCTGCCGAGCCTGCGGCTGCTGCGTCTGTCCACCGGCCATGCCAACTGGGCGATGCGCCGCGCATTGGTGCTGATCGTCACCATTTTCACCGCCTTCTGCCTGATCTCCGTCGCCGAAATCCTCGGCCTGCCCAAGGATGGCGCGGATGTGCTGATCCGGCTGGCGGCCCTGGCCGTGCATCTGGAGGTGGCGCTGGGCATCTGGCAAAGCCGGAAAGTCATCAGCCGCTGGATCGCGGGGCGCCCCGGGGCGGACGGCCTCATCGCCAAGGTCCGGCAAGGCTTCTCCAGAATCTGGTACATCTTCGCGCTGTTCTATGTCCTGGCGCTGTGGGTGGCCTGGGCGGGGGGCGTGCATAACGCACTGGGCGTGCTGCTGCGGGCCATCGTCGTCGTCATCGCCGCCCTCATCCTCGGCGGACTGGCCTGGCAAGGCAGCAACAAGCTGCTCGCGCGAATCTTTCCGGATAGCAGCCTCGGCGGCACCCCCTCCTCCAGCCTCCTGGGCCGGGCACGCACCTACAACCCCCTCATCCGCTTTCTCATCCGCGCGGCCATCGGGCTGCTGATGCTGATGGTGATGCTCCAGGGTTGGGGGGTCGATGTCTTCTCCTGGCTGCTCACCAACCCTCTCAGCCGGGCCCTGCTCAATGTCGTCACCAGCGTGCTTGTCACCGTGGCCATCGCCATCGTGCTGTGGGAGCTGGTGAATTTCCAGCTCGACCGGCGGGTGGACAGGCTGAACAATGCCGGACGGACCCGCCAGGCCACGAGGCTGCGCACCCTCACCCCCATGCTGCGCGCCGCCTTCGGCGTCGTCATCGTCCTGGTGACGCTCATCATCTGCCTGTCGCGCATCGGGGTGAACACCACCGGGCTGCTGGCGGTCTCCTCCGTGGTCGGCATCGCGGTGGGCTTTGGCAGCCAGAAATTGGTGCAGGACATCATCACCGGCCTGTTCCTGTTGTTCGAGGATGCGATGCAGGTGGGCGATGTCGTCACGCTGGGGGGCATGTCCGGCACGGTGGAGCGTCTGTCCATCCGCACCATCAGGCTGCGCGGCTTCGACGGTTCGGTCAACATCATCCCGTTCTCGTCGGTCACCACCGTCACCAACCAGACGCGCGATTTCTCCTATGCGCAAATCTCCATCATGGTCGGCTATCACGAGGATACGGACCGCGTGACCCATGTGCTGAAGGAAATCGGCACGCAAATGCGCGAAGACCCCACCTGGGGCGCGATGATGCGCGACGATCTGGAGATTTTCGGCCTCGATTCGTTCGAGGAGCTGGGGCTGGTCTTCACCGGGCGGATTCGGACAGGCCCCGGCCAGCATTGGGCCGTGCGGCGCGAATTCTACCGGCGGGTGCAAAAACGCTTCTCGGAGGAAGGCATCGTGCTGCCCTACCGCCACCAGACCTTGCGGCTGGAGCGGCTGGACCCGCCGGCCGGCGCGCTGGGGCCCGGCTAAGATCCCGGGCTAAACCCGCCCGCTCGCGGCGGACAAGGCGCCCACCGCCCGCCTGCCGCCCTACCCTCCCTGGTCGGCGAATACCCGCCGGAAGGACACACGCCCGCCGGCGGGAATCACGCCGTGCAGGTTCTTGGTGGCCTCGGCGATCGTCACCCCCGCGAATTGCGGCGCCAGCAACGGGCCGCAACGTTCGAACAGCTCAAACAAGCCCAGCATCGGCGCGCTGGTGAAAGGCGGCGCGTAGAGGGCCGTGGCCTGCGCCTCGACCTGAAACAACAGGCTGGCCAGCAGCCGCGCCAACTGCCCCTCGGAATAAGGCTGGCCATGGCCGAAAGGCGTGCTCTCCGCATAGGCCCACAAGCCACGCCGGTTGGGGGCCGCCACGATCAGCCGCCCGTCATCCTTCAGAACCCGCCAGGCCTCGCGCAGGGTCCGCCGGGCATTCTCCGCCTGCTCCAGCCCATGCACCAGCAGAACCCGGTCGAAGGACAAATCCGCGAAAGGCAGCGACTCAGCCTCCGCCATGCAGGCCAGCCCCGGCCTGCCGGACGGCCATGGCGCCACGCCCATATGCGAGGGCGACAGCGCGACGCAGCGCGAGCATTCCCGCCAGGCATGCAGGAACGGCCCGGCATGGCCAATGCCCAGCACCGACAATCCCGCCATCGCCGGCCAGAGCCTCTCCAGCTTGCGCCGCAACAGCGCCGCGGCGCGGCGCCCCAGGGGCGTGGCATAAAAACCTGCCGCATCTCGCGCATCGATCGCCATTGTCCCTATATAACCCAGCAAACCAAAGGAGCGAGAGAGATGACCGTCACGGTGCAGGCAATTCCCATGCTGTCGGACAATTATTCGTGGCTGCTGACCGATTCGGTCTCCGGCAAGGTGGGAATCGTCGACCCCGCCGAGGCCGCCCCCGCCATCGCCACGCTGGAACGCCTGGGCAAGGGGCTGGATTTCATCTTCCTGACCCATCATCACGGCGACCACATAGACGGCGTGCCCGAGCTGGTGGCGAAATATCACCCGCTGGTCGTGGGCAATGGCGCGGATGCGCACCGCCTGCCGCCGCTGGACATTCCGGTGCATGAAGGCTCGCAAGTGGAATTCGGCAGCGCGAAACTGCGCGTCATCGAAACGCCCGGCCATACGCTGGGCCATATCTCCTACTACATCGCCGATGGCGGCATCCTGCTGCCCGGCGACACGCTGTTCAGCCTGGGCTGCGGCCGGCTGTTCGAGGGCACGGCCACGCAAATGTTCAACTCCATCGCCAAATACGGCGACCTGCCGGACGACACGCTGGTCTGCGCCGGCCATGAATATACCGCCTCGAACGTCAAATTCGCCCTGACCATCGAGCCGGATAACACGGCGTTGCGCGCCCGCGCGGAAGAGGTCGAGGCATTGCGCGCCAAGGGTGCCGCCACCCTGCCCGTCAGCCTCGGCCAGGAACGCGCCACCAACCCCTTCCTGCGCGCCAAGGACGCGGAGGAATTCGCCCGCATCCGCGCCGCGAAGGATCAGTTCTAACCGGCCTGGCCGCCCGGCATGCAGCTTTTCTGCAACAACCGCGGGAAATGACGATCTTGTTACATATTTATTCTGTCATCCAACGCGGCGGTTTTGGTAGAAAATCGCCGACGGGAAACCTCAACAAGAGGCTCCGTCTGGGAGATATGAGCAGGCTTTGCGCCTGGGTGCTGGCCGGCCTCGCGCTGGCCAGCACGAATACCGCCCGCGCGGCCTCCTCGTCCTTCACCCCTGGCTACTGGGAATCGACCGGGCACGAAATCGTGTTGCAGATCGTCCCTTGCGGCGGCGATCTCTGCGGGTTCATCGCCGGCATCGCGCTGACGCATCCGGACGACCCGATGCCGAAGGATTGGCGCGGCACCCCCCAATGCGGTTTCCTGATGCTGCGCGTCTCACCGGAGACCGGCGAGGCCGGGCACTGGAAAGGCGTGTTGCAGGACCCGCGCAACGGCAAGGTGTACCGCACGACGATCAAGTTCGATGCCCAGGGCAATCTGGATCTGCACGGCTATATCGGCCTGCCCTTACTGGGGGAAACCCAGCTCTGGCCGAAATTCACCGGCCAGGTGCTGCCAGGCTGCCATGTGCCCTCGCTGGACGGAACGCCATGAAAAAGGCCGGGAGACATCTCCCGGCCTTTTCCATTCGCATCGCCCGCGCGCTTATTTGTCGCGGAAATGGGTCTCCTTGGCCTCGATGGCGGCCTGCGCCGCGGCCAGGCGCGCCACCGGCACGCGGTAGGGCGAGCAGGAGACATAATCCAGCCCGACCGTTTCGCAGAAAGCGATGGAGGCCGGGTCGCCGCCATGCTCGCCGCAAATGCCCAGCTTCAGATGCGGCTTCTTGGCCCGCCCCTGCTCGGCGCCGATCCTCACCAGCGCGCCGACACCCTCGACATCGATGGAGACAAACGGATCCTTCGGCAGGATGCCCTTCTCGACATAAACCGGCAGGAACTTGCCGGCATCGTCGCGGGAGAGGCCAAACGTGGTCTGCGTCAGATCGTTGGTGCCGAAGGAGAAGAAATCCGCCGCCTCGGCGATCTGCCCGGCGGTCAGCGCCGCGCGCGGCAGTTCGATCATCGTGCCGATGGAATATTCGATGGTCGTGCCCGTCTCGGCGAACACGGCCTTGGCGGTGCTCTCCACCTGGGCGCGGGTAATATCCAGCTCCTTCTTGGCGCCGACCAACGGGATCATGATCTCCGGCACGGGCGCCTTGGCGGTCTTGGCCACCTCGACCGCCGCCTCGAAAATCGCGCGGGCCTGCATCTCGTAGATTTCCGGATAGGTGACACCCAGACGGCACCCGCGATGGCCAAGCATCGGGTTGGCTTCGGACAGCTCCTCCCCGCGCTCGCGGATGGTGGCGGCGTCCATGCCCAGCGCCTCGGCCACCTCGGCCAGTTCGGCCTCGCCATGCGGCAGGAATTCATGCAGCGGCGGGTCGAGCAGGCGGATGGTGACCGGCAACCCTTCCATGATCCTGAACAGCGAGACGAAATCCTCCCGCTGGAAGGGCAGCAGCTTGGCCAGCGCGGCGCGGCGGCCATCCTCGTTCTTGGCCATGATCATCTGGCGCACGGCGCCGATGCGGGCGGGATCGAAGAACATATGCTCGGTCCGGCACAGGCCGATGCCCTCGGCGCCAAATTTGCGGGCGGTCTCGGCATCCAGCGGGGTTTCCGCGTTGGTGCGCACCTTCAGGCGGCGGGCCGCGTCGGCCCATTGCATCAGCGTGCCGAAATCGCCGGAAAGCTGCGGCTCAATCATCTTCACCGCCCCGGCATAAACCTCGCCGGTGGCGCCATCGATGGTCATGATGTCGCCCGCGCGCAGCGTCACGCCACCGGCGGAAAGCGTCTGCGCGCCATAATCGACGGAGATGCCGCCGGCACCGGCCACGCAGGGGCGCCCCATGCCGCGCGCCACCACGGCGGCGTGGCTGGTCATGCCGCCACGGGTGGTGAGAATGCCCTGGGCGGCGTGCATGCCATGAATATCCTCTGGCGAGGTCTCGATCCGCACCAGCACCACGGCCTCGCCCTTGCCCGCGCGCAGCTCCGCCTCGTCGGCGGAGAACACCACCGCGCCGGACGCCGCGCCCGGCGAGGCGGGCAGCCCCTTGGAGAAGAGTTTCTTCTCGGCCTTCGGGTCCAGTGTGGGGTGCAGAAGCTGGTCGAGCGCCGAGGGGTTCACCCGCATCACGGCGGTGTTCTTGTCGATCAGCCCTTCATTCGCCATCTCCACGGCGATGCGCAGGCTGGCGGCGGCGGAGCGCTTGCCCGAGCGCGTTTGCAGCATATAGAGCTTGTTCTGCTGCACCGTGAACTCGATGTCCTGCATATCCTTGTAGTGCTTCTCAAGGATGGCGCGGACATTATGCAGGTCCTTGTAGGCCTCCGGCAACGCCTCCTCCATGGAGACCTCGCCCGGCTTGGCATAGGCCTTGCTGAGCGGGCGCGGGGTGCGGATGCCCGCCACCACGTCCTCGCCCTGGGCGTTCACCAGATACTCGCCATAGAACTCATTGAGACCGGTGGAAGGGTCGCGGGTGAAGCACACGCCCGTGGCGCAGTCATCGCCCATATTGCCGAACACCATGGCCTGCACATTCACCGCCGTGCCCCAATCGGCCGGGATGTCGTGCAGACGGCGATAGACATTCGCGCGCGGGTTCATCCAGGACCCGAACACGGCGCCGATGGCGCCCCAGAGCTGGTCCTGCGGCTCCTGCGGGAACGGCTTGCCGATCTCCTCGGCCACCATCTTCTTGTATTCCTCGACCACGTCCTGCCAATGGGCGGGGGTCAGGGCGGTGTCCTCGGTGACATTGGCCTCCAGCTTCGCCTGCTCGATAATCTCCTCGAAACGGTGATGATCGACCCCCAGCACCACGGAGCCATACATCTGGATGAACCGGCGGTAGCTGTCCCACGCGAAGCGCGGATCGCCCGAAGCGGCGGCAAGCCCCAGAACCGTGGCGTCGTTGAGGCCGAGATTGAGCACCGTATCCATCATGCCCGGCATGGAGACGCGCGCGCCCGAGCGCACGGAAACAAGCAGCGGCTTGTCCTTGTCGCCAAATTTGCGCTCCACGGCCTTTTCGATGCGCGCCAGCGCCTCGTCCACCTGGGCCTTCAGATCGGCCGGGTAGTTATGGTCGTTCTCATAATAGGCGGTGCAAACTTCCGTGGTGATGGTGAAGCCGGGCGGAACGGGCAGATTAATGCTCGCCATTTCGGCCAGGTTGGCACCCTTGCCGCCGAGCAGGTTGCGGAGCGAGGCATTGCCATCATTCACGCCCGCACCAAAATTATAGACCCATTTCGTCATAATCTCTGGTCTCCCTCAACCTTCAATCCGAGAAAAATCAGCCACTTGGTTGACCGCCCCCGTGAAGCGCGCGAGCAATCGCAAACGATTGCGGCGCAATTCAGGCGATTCCGCATTGACCGTCACATTTTCAAAAAACGCGTCGATCGCGGGGCGTAGGCCAGCCAGGCGGCTCATCGCCAATTCAAACGCCTCCGCCTCCAGCAGAGGCGTCAGATCGGCCCGCGCCAGCAGGCCGCTCAGAGCACGCTCCTCGTCCTGCGTGAAGCAGGCCGTGTCCGGCGCCGCGTCGTGCGGGCCGTCCTTGGCGTTTTCGATCCTCAGGATATTGGCCGCGCGCTTATAAGCGGCAAGAAGATTCTCGCCATCTTCCGTGACGAGCATGCCCTCCAGCGCCTCGACGCGCTTCATCAGCCGCACCAGATCGTCATCCTCGCCGGCGGCCAGCACCGCGTCCAGCACATCGAAACGCTTGCCCTCGCCACGCAGTTTCACGCGCAGGCGTTCAATCACGAAGGCGAATAATTCCGCCCCGGCCTTGCCCAGCAGCTGGTGCAAATTCAGCCGCAGATCATTCTCCAGAATAATGCGGATCACCCCCAGCGCGCAGCGGCGCAGCGCGAACGGGTCGCCCGAGCCGCTCGGCTTCTCGCCGATGGCGAAGAATTCCCGCAGCGTATCCAGCTTGTCCGCCAGCGCCACGGCAACGGCCACGGTGCCGGTGGGCACGTCGTCGGAGGGCCCTTTCGGCTGATAATGGCTGCGCACGGCGGCACCGACCGCCTCGGCCTGCGGCTGGCCGGGATTCTGACGCATGACATAATAGCCGCCCATGATGCCTTGCAGTTCCGGGAACTCGCCGACCATGCCGGTGACCAGATCCGCCTTGCAGACCATGCCCGCCAGCCGCGCCAGATTGGCGGCCTCGGCATCCTGCGGCGCCAGCTTCGTCGCGATCAATTGCGCCAGTTCGGAAATGCGGACGGCGCGCTGATATTGCGTGCCGATCTTGGCGTGGAAGGTGATCTTCTCCAGCTTCGGCAGCAAGGTGAGCAGCGGCGCCTTGATATCCAGCGCCCAGAAATGCCGCGCATCCGCCAGGCGCGCGCGCAGCACCCGCTCATTGCCCGCGACGATCGCCGCGCCGCCATCATCCGCTTCCAGATTGGCGATGAAGGCGAAATACGGCGCCGGCTTGCCCGCCGTGTCGCGCAGGGCGAAATATTTCTGGTTGATCTTCATGGACAGCTCACGCACTTCCGGCGGCAGTTCCATGAATTCCGGATCGATCTTGCCGATCAGCGCGACCGGCCATTCGGCCAGCCCCGTCACCTCGTCCAGCAGCCCTTCATCCGGCGCCACGGAAAGATTTTCCCGGGCCACGCACGCCGCCAAGCCTTCGGAAATCTTTTCCCGGCGCTCCCGCGGGCTGGCGATCACATGATGCTCGCGCAGCTTCTCTTCCCACATGACGGCGGAGGCGACGGCGAATGGCCCCGGCCCGTGCACACGGTGCCCCTCGGTCTGGTTGCCGCTTTCCACCGGCCCCAGCTTGAAGGGCACCACCGCGCCATCCAGCAGGCACACCACCCGGCGCAGCGGGCGCACCCAGGTGAACTCCCCGCCCGACCCCCAGCGCATGGATTTCGGCCAGGGCAGCTTCGCCAGCAGGTCCGGCAGCGTGGCGGCGATAAAGCCGGCGGCGGGCTGGGCGGGGAATTGCTTATTCAGCACCCAGAAATCGCCCTCCTGAACCAGATCCTCCTTGGCGGCGCCGTGCTTGCGCAGGAACCCCGCCAGAGCCTGGTCAGGCGCGGTCAGGCGCGGGCCGCGTTCAGCCACCGCGCTGGCCGCCACCGCGTCCGCCACCTCGGCCGCCAGGGCGATACGGCGCGGGCCGTAAAACACCTGCTTCACGTCAATATTCAGCGGCTTCAGCGCCTGGGCGCAAATCCCCTCGAGCTGCGTGCCCGCCCCGGCCTGCATGCGCGCCGGAATCTCTTCCGAAAAGAGTTCGATGAAGAATTCGGCCATCTTACTCTCCCGCCACCCAGGCTTCGGCGCAGGCCTTCGCCAGGGTCCGCACCCGGGCGATATAAGCGGCGCGCTCCGCCACCGAAATCACGCCCCGCGCATCCAGAAGATTGAACAGATGGCTGGCCTTGATGCATTGATCGTAAGCCGGCTGGGCCACGCCCGCCTTCACCAGGGCCTGGCACTCGGCCTCGGCGTCCTCGAAATGCCGCGCCAGCATCCCGGTATTGGCCAGCTCGAAATTATGCCTGGAATAATCGCGCTCGGCGCGCAGGAACACATCGCCATAGCTCACGCCCTGGCCGTTGAAATCCAGGTCGTAGACATTCTCCACGCCCTGCACATACATGGCCAGGCGCTCCAGCCCGTAAGTGATCTCGGAGGACGGCGCGACGCAGGCAATGCCGCCCACCTGCTGGAAATAGGTGAACTGCGTCACCTCCATGCCGTCGCACCAGACTTCCCAGCCCAGGCCCCAGGCGCCCAGCGTCGGGCTTTCCCAGTCATCCTCGACGAAACGTATGTCATGCTTGCGCCGGTCGATGCCGATGGCGTCATAGCTGGCGAGCAGCAAATCCTGGATATTGTCCGGGCTGGGCTTCAACAGCGCCTGATATTGATAATAATGCTGCAAGCGGTTCGGATTCTCGCCATAACGCCCGTCCGAGGGCCGGCGGGAGGGCTGCACATAGGCGGCTTTCCAGGGTTTTGGCCCCAAGGCGCGCAAGGTGGTGGCCGGGTGAAAGGTGCCTGCCCCCATCTCCACGTCGTAAGGCTGGAGAATCACGCAACCCTGCTTGGCCCAGAAGGCGTGCAATGTCAGAATGATGTCCTGGAAGCTCTTCGGCTTCCCCGGTGTGCTGTGGACTGTCATGGACCTTTGGTTAAACTGACGCGCCGCAGCAATACGGCCCCGGACCCGGAAGAGCAACCGCGAAGGACAGAAAATGGGCAGAATCGTGCAGTTTGAGACCCAGGATTTGGCTGGCGCGGCGCTGGCGGTGCTGGCCGGGGGCGGGGCCTTCGCGTTCAGGGAACTGGCGATCGTTCCGCGCGCAACCGTGGGGATCTGCGCCGCCGCCGGCGCGCCGGGCTGGTGCGTGCCGCGCGGCTGGGTGCTGAGCGGGCAATATTACGGCGCGTTCGGCTGGGCGGCGCTGGCGGCGGGGCTGGCGGCCTTTTTTTGGGGCAGCCGGGCGGTGGCGGGGCTGGCCATCGGCCTCGGCATCGCCGCCGTGGTGAATTATAACGGCACATCGGGCATTTCCGGCGCCGCCCTGGGGCTGATCGCCTGGCTCAGCCTGCTGACGGGCCGGTCCGGCTGGACCCGCCCATAGGCCACGCGCCCAACCCGCCGAAATGCGCCGGCTTACAACCCAACCTTGCCCATGGCCAGAAACTTCTCCCGGCGCTTGGTCTTCAAGGCCTCCGGCGTCTGGCCCAGCAGCGGCGCCAACGCCGCCTCCACCGCATCGCCCAGGCTGACGAGGGCCGCTTCCGGGTCGCGGTGAGCGCCGCCCACCGGCTCGGACACGATCTCGTCGATCAACCCCAGCTTCTTGAGATCCTGGGCGGTGATGCGCATGGCCTCGGCCGCCGTGGGGGCCTGGGCGGCATCGCGCCAGAGGATGGAGGCGCAACCCTCCGGTGAGATCACCGAATAAATCGCGTGCTCATACATCAGCACCGCATTGCCCGCCGCCAGCGCGATGGCGCCGCCGGAGCCACCCTCGCCGATGATGGTGGCGATGAAGGGCACCGGCGCGTCCAGGCATGCCTCGATCCCGCGCGCGATGGCTTCGGCCTGGCCGCGCGCCTCGGCCTCGATGCCCGGAAAAGCGCCGGAGGTGTCCACGAAGGTGAGAATCGGCAGATGAAAGCGCCCGGCCAGCTCCATCAGGCGCCGGGCCTTGCGGTAGCCCTCCGGCTTGGCCATGCCAAAATTATGATTGAGGCGGGTTTCGGTGTCCGTGCCCTTCTCGGTGCCGATCACCATCACCGCCTTGCCCCGGAAGCGGCCCATGCCGCCAACGATGGCGGCGTCGTCCGCGTAGGCCCGGTCGCCCGCCAGCGGGGTGAAATCCTCGATCAACGCGGAAATCACGTTCAACGCCTTCGGCCGCTCCGCATGGCGGGCCACCTGGGTTTTCTGCCAGGGGGTCAGCTTGGCATAGATGGCCTTGAGCTGCGCATCCGCCTTGGTGGAGAGCTTGGCGACCTCGTCGACGATATTGATCTCGCCGGGAGCCGCGCTCATCCGCCGCAGCTCCTCGATCTTGCCTTCAAGCTCGGCGACAGGTTTTTCAAATTCCAGATACTGGCGCATGGACCGGGGGCTTAGCACATATCAGCGGCGAGGAAAGCCTCAAGACATCCGGCGGGGCACAGCCGCGGGCGGATCGCTATTTCGCCTTCAGCAGATCCCGGATCTCGGTCAGCAGCGTTTCCGTCTGAGTGGGGCCGGGCGCGGCCGCCGGCGGCGCTTTATATAGCTTCTGGATCAGGCGCACGAGCCAGAAGATGGCCGCCGCGATGATCAGGAAATTGATCAGGGAATTGAGGAAAACCCCGTAATTGAGGGTCACGTCCCCGGCTTTCTGCGCCGCCGCGAGGGTGGCCGCGGGCGTGCCCTTGAGGGTGATGAAGTGATTCGAGAAATCGACCCCGCCCGTGATCAGGCCGATGACCGGGTTGATGATGTCCTTCACCAGCGAGTTGACGATTCCCGTGAAGGCCGCGCCGATGACCACGCCGACCGCCAGATCGACGACATTGCCGCGCATGATGAAGGCCTTGAAATCATCCACCCAACCCGGCTTCTTCATGTGCACCGGGTTCTTCAGCAAGTCAGACATCACAGCCCCTCCGAGTCGATCTGTTCGTAACATGTACAAACAGAGTCTTAATCCGCAACCCTTTTTAGACTCCTGTTGATCTCTTTCCTCAATGTCTCCTCTTTGAAACATATCGGCGCGGCGGCGCGGCGAAGCTTCCCTCGCAAAAATTCCTCATAAGGAACAATCCATGGCCGGGGCGGCGCGGACATGGTGGGTTAAAAGCCTGAAATAACTGGTGCAAACGATCAGATTGCCAGGGCCTGCCCCCTGGTTGCCTCCCAACCGGGCGCGACGGCGCGCGCGATTGAGACATAACGAAACTTGCGCGGCGCGGCGCGGGTCTGAAAGAACCGGCCCAAGCAGCAGGAGAATCGAATGTTCAGGAAATGCCTCATGCTCGCCCTGGCGCTGACGCTTGCCGGGTGCGGCAAGGGAACGGGCCGCACCACCGGCACCGCCGCCGGCGGCGCCGCCACGGGCGCGCTCATCGGTATCGTCGGCGGGCCCATCGGCGTTGTGGTGGGGGCCGGTATCGGCGCGGGGGCGGGGGCCATCGCGGGCTCCAACACCACCCCCAAGCAGGTGGATCTCGGCAACGCGCCCTGGGAGAAAAAAACCCAGTAAAAGCGGGCATTCCCGCTCATCTGGGCCAAAAGTCAGAAAACCTTAAACTTGCTTTCACGCCGATGGCGCTAGCAAGACCCGGCAGCCTGGACCCTGGCCACCACCTCCAGGTCCGGCTGCCGGATGGCGGGCCGTGGTGGCCCGTCATCCGCGAATGACGGATTAACGGATGACGGATTGACGGATGACGGATCGGGGCCGATCAGGCGCCAGCCAGCGTCATGCCCTCGATCCGCAGGGTCGGCGCGTCGGTACCGCGCTTGAATTCGAGGTCGCTGGCGGGGGTGAGGTTCAGGAACATGTCCTTCAGGTTCCCGGCGATGGTGAATTCCGCCACCGGCTCGGCGATCTGGCCGTTGCGGATCATGAAGCCCGACGCCCCGCGCGAATAATCGCCGGTGAGGCCGTTGATGCTGGAGCCCATCATTTCGGTCACATACAGCCCCTCGGCAATGTCGGCCATGAGTTGCGCGGGGGTCATTTTGCCCGGCTCCATGTAGAAATTGCTCAAGCCCCCGGCATGGCCGTTGGTTTTCAACCCAAGCTGGTTGGCGGCGCGGGTGTCCAGCACCCAATCCGTCAAAACGCCATCCGCGATGAAATTCATCCGCCGCACCGCCTGCCCTTCACGGTCGAAGGGGCGGGAGCGGCGGCCGCGCACGCGCAGCGGGTCGTCCACGATGTTGATGCCAGGCGCGAAGATCCGCTGGCCCAGCGCATCCTTCAGGAAAGAGGTGCCTCGCGCGATGGACGCACCCGAAATGGCGCTGGAGAGATGCCCCAGGAGCGAGCCCGCCACGCGCGGGTCGAACAGCACCGGCAGCTTGGCCGTGGCCGGGCGCCTGGGGTTGAGCCGGGCCAGCGCGCGGGCGGCGGCGTTGCGGCCAAGCTGGGCCGGATCGCCCAGATCCTCGCCATGGATCACGGAGTCGAAATCGTAATCGCGCTGCATGCCCGTACCCGCGCCCGCGATGGCGGTGACGGAAACCCCATGAAAGGAGCGCGCATATTCGCCCAGGAACCCGTGGCTGGTGGCCAGCACCGAGACGGAGCGGGACCAGGAGGCGGAGGCCCCTTCCGAATTGGTGATGCCGGGCACCGCCAAGGCCGCTTCCTCCGCCAATGCGGCGCGTTCGATCAGCAGGTCCGCACTCGGCTCCGCCGGGTCGTCCAGCTCCAGAAAAGCGGCATCCGGCGCGGGCGGGGCGATGGGGATTTCGGCATAGGGGTCTTCAGGCACCACTTTCGCCATCGCCACCGCCTGCCCGGCCAGACGCTGAAAAGCGTCACGATCGATGGAGCTGGCGGAAACACTGGCCGAGCAACGGCCCAGGAACACGCGCAGGCCAAGCTCCGTGGTCTCGGCGCGCTCACTCTCCTCGATCTTGCGCAGGCGGCGCTGAATGCCGACGGAAGTGCCTTCATACAGCCCCACCTCGGCCACCTCGGCCCCGGCGCGCCGCGCCGCCTCCAGCAAGGCCGCGGCGGCATCGCCCAGCCGGCTCACGCGGCCAGCCGGTCGATGATGGAGGAGAATTTCGGCACCTGCGCCACCGGGCCGATGGTGGCCAAAGTGGGTTTCTGCCGGAAAATGCGCATGGCGCAAGCGCGTATATCCTCGATCGTCACGGCATTGATCTTACCCACGGTTTCCCCCACCGGAATGATCCGTCCGAACACCTGCCATTGCCTGGCCAGTTGCTCGCAACGGCTGCCGGTGGATTCCAAGCTCATCAGCAGCCCGGCCTTCAACTGGGCGCGCGCGCGGTTCAGCTCGGCCTCGCTCACCTCGCCTTGCACCTTCTCCAGCTCTTCCAACGTCACCGGGATCAGCTCCGCGGCCTCGGATTCGCCGGTACCCGCGTAAATCCCGAACAGCCCGCCATCCTTGGCGGGGGCGGTGAAACTGTAGATGGAATAGACCAGCCCGCGCTTCTCCCGGATTTCCTGGAACAGCCGCGAGGACATGCCGCCCCCCAGCAGGGTGGAGAGCAGCATGGCCGGATAATAATCCGCCTCGCCATAAGACGGGGAATTGAAGCCCAGCACGATATGCGCCTGGTCCAGATCGCGCAGCTCCCGATATTCGCCGCCCATGTAATCGGCGGGCATCGGCGCGCTGCGATCCGCCCGGGGCAGATCGGCGAAATGCGTCTCCACCAGCTCCACCACCTGCTCGTGACGCAGATTGCCGGAGGCGGCGATCACCATATTGTCCGGCGTGTAATGCTGGCTCATGAAGCCGGGCAGCGCCTCGCGCTTCATGGTGCGGATGATCTGCTCGGTGCCCAGCACCGGGCGGCCCATCGGCTGCGCCGGATAGGCGGCTGACTGGAAATGGTCGAAGACGATGTCGTCGGGCGTGTCGTTGGACTGGCCGATCTCCTGGAGGATCACGCCGCGTTCGCGCTCCAGCTCCTCCGGCTCGAAGGTCGAGTGGCAGAGAATATCGCCGATAATATCGGCCCCCAGCGCCAGATCCTCCTTCAGCAGCTTGACGTAATAGGCCGTCTGCTCGCGGGAGGTATAGGCGTTGATATGCCCGCCGACATTCTCGATCGCCTCGGCGATGTCCGCCGCCGAGCGGTGCTCGGTGCCCTTGAAGGCCATATGTTCGAGAAAATGCGCCACGCCGTTTTCGGCGGCGGTCTCATGGCGGGTGCCCGCGGCCACATAAGCGCCGAAGGACACGGTCTCCACACGCTCCATGCGCTCGGTCAGAACGGTGAGGCCGGAGGGCAGCGTGGTGATGGAAACTTGTTCAGGCATTCTGGTTCCTGTTCGCGAAATTCCGCACCAATGTCTCGATCGTGGCCAGATCGGCCGGGGCGCGGGTCAAGGTCTCTTTCCTGTCATATAGGTCGGAAAGATGCGGCGGTAGGGGCGGGCGGCTGCCCACAGCTTTTTGAATGGCATCCGGAAACTTGGCCGGGTGCGCGGTGGCGGCGGCGATCACCGGCAGGCCCACCGGCGCGCAGTCGCGCCCCGCCGCCAGGCCGATGACGCTGTGCGGGTCCGCCAGATAGGCGCTTTGCGCGTAAAACCGCGCGATTTCCTTCAAGGTCGCCTCGTCGTCCAGCCGGTAGCCCTGGAACTGGTGGCGGATGGCCCGCCAGACCGGGGCCGCCACCGTCATTTTGCCGTGACCGCGGAAATCCGCCATCGTCCTGGCTGTCAACGCCGCGTCGCGGCCCAGGAACTCGAACAAAAGCCGTTCGAAATTGGAGCTGACGCCGATATCCATGGAGGGGGAAAGGCTCGGCTCGACGGTTTTCACGCTCATGTCGTTGGCGTCGAGGAAACGGGTGAGGATGTCGTTGCGGTTGGACGCGACGATGAATTTGGCGATCGGCAGGCCCATCTGCCTGGCCGCCCAGGCGGCCAGGATATTGCCGAAATTGCCGGTGGGCACCGCCACCGCCACCTCGCGCTCGGGCGCGCCCAAATTCAACGCGGCATAGACATAATAGGGGATCTGCCCGGCGATGCGGGCGAAATTGATGGAATTCACCGCCGAGAGGTTCATCTCCGTCCGGAACGGGGCATCCGCGAACATCGCCTTCACCAGGTCCTGGCAATCGTCGAAATTGCCCGCCACCGCGATGTTCAGCACGTTATCGGCCTTGACCGTGGTCATCTGGCGGCGCTGCACCTCGGAGGTCTTGCCTTCGGGGTGGAGGATGGTGATGTCGATATTCTTGCGGTTGGCCACGGCCTCGATGGCGGCCGAGCCGGTATCGCCGGAGGTGGCGCCGACGATGCGCACCCTCTCGCCCCGCTTGGCCAGCACATGTTCGAACAGATGGCCCACCAGTTGCAGCGCCATGTCCTTGAAGGCCAGCGTGGGGCCATGGAACAATTCCAGCGCGTAGAGATTGGTGTCCACCTGCGCTAGCGGCGCGACGGCCTTATGGGCGAACCCCGCATAAGCGCGCCGGCACATGGCCAGAAGGTCGGGATAATCGATGCTGCCCGCCGTGAACGGGGCAATGATTTTCGCCGCCAGCTCGGCATAAGGCAGGCCGCGCAGGGCCTTCAGCTCGGCGGCGGAAAAACGCGGCCAGCCTTGCGGCATATAGAGCCCGCCATCGGCGGCCAGGCCCGCCAGCAGCACACCGGCGAAATCCATCTCCGGGGCCTGGCCCCGCGTCGAAACATAGCGCATCGAAAATCCCTTATTCCCGGGTGCCTATACTATCGGCAAAGGGCGGGCAGCAATGCGTCCAGCCTTTTGGTCCCTTGCGCGGTGGCGGCCAGCCGGTCCTGGGTGAGGGTGAGATAACCCTCGGCCAGGCATTCCTCCAGAATACCGGGTTCCAGCGCATCCATCAGGGCCACGCCGGTGCGCGCCGCGAAACGCTGGGTGGAAACCCCCTCCCGCAGCCTGAGCCCCATGATCAGCGCTTCCCGGGCACGGTCTTGCGCGGGGATCTCCTCTTCCAGCGTGGTGCCATGGCCATGGACGCTCACGCGCTCCATCCAGGCTTCCGGGGCGCGGTGACGGGTGGTGGCCAGCAGCTTGCCGCCCAGGGAGAGCCGCCCATGCGCCCCGGGGCCGATGCCCGCATAATCGCCATAGCGCCAATAAGTGAGGTTATGCCGGCTCTCCCCGCCCGGCTTGGCGTAGTTGGAAACCTCGTAGCGGCGCAATCCATAGCGCCCGGCTTCCTCGGCGGTGATGTCGTAGAGCGCCTCGGCCTCATCCTCGTCCGGCAGCACGAACTCCCCGCGCGCATGCAGCGTGGCGAATTTGGTGCCATCCTCGATGGTAAGCTGGTAGAGGGAGAGGTGATCCGCCGCCAGATCCAGCGCCCGGCGCAGCTCCGCCCGCCAGGCGGGCTGGGTTTGACCGGGCCGGGCATAGATCAGATCAAAGGAAATGCGCGGAAAAATCCTCGCCCCCAGCTCGATGGCGGCGATGGCCTGCGCCGCGCTGTGCTGGCGGCCCAGAAACCGCAATGAATCCGGATCGAAACTCTGCACGCCGATGGAGATTCGGTTGACCCCGGCCGCGCGATACCCGGCGAAATTCTCCGCCTCGATGCTGGTGGGATTGGCTTCCAGCGTGATCTCCGTCTCCGGCGCCAGATCGAACAGCCGCCCGGAATCCGCGATCAGCTCCGCCACGCTCTCCGGGGCCATCAGGCTCGGCGTGCCCCCGCCGAAGAAGATGGACTCCACCCGCCTCGCGCCCAGCCGCGCGGCCTCGAACGCCAGCTCCCTCTTCAACGCGGCCAACATCGCCGCCTGGGGCAAGGCCGCGCGGACATGGGAGTTGAAGTCGCAATAAGGGCATTTGGCCAGGCAGAAGGGCCAGTGGAAATAGAGCGCCAGCGGGTCCATGCCCCCGGCATAGCCGCGCGGCCCGGCGGAAGCGAGTGGGGACAAACGGAAATTATCCTTTTTGTAATGTTTTCGGCGCGATACCGCCCGCGCCGGACAACAAAACCACCTCGCCGGCACGTTGAAATGAGAAAAATCAAAGCATACAAACCAAGATATGAGGTAGATTTTTCTTCTTTCCACGCTCATTCAAGAACAGGAGACGATCGGATGATCCAAGACTGGACCCAGCTCATCGAAAACATGAATGGCGGGGTCAAAAATCTCCGCCAGGGCGCGCCGGAGACGATGCAGGGCTTCTCCGCCTTGGCGAAGGGGGCTCTGGGCGGCACCGCCCTCGACAAGAAAACCAAGGAGCTGATCGCACTGGCCATCGGGGTTGCGGTGCGTTGCCAGCCTTGCATCGCCTATCATTCGGAAAGCGCGGCCAAGAGCGGCGCCACGCGCGAGGAAGTGCTGGAGACGATGGGCATGGCGATTTACATGGGAGCCGGACCTTCGGTGATGTATGCCGCCCATGCGCTGGAAGCCTTCGACCAGATGAAAGCCGCGCAAGCCAAATAAGCGCGGCCGGAGCGCGCGGGCGGTGGTTGGCAAAGACGCACCGCCCGCCTATCCCGGCACCATGGAAACCATCCGCGTCGAGAACCTCGTCAAGCGCTACCCGCACACGCTGGCGGTGGATGACCTTTCCTTTTCGCTGGCGCGCGGCCAAATTCTGGGGCTGCTGGGCGGCAATGGCGCGGGCAAGACCACCACCATCTCCATGCTGCTGGGGCTTTTGGTGCCAACCTCCGGGCGGATCACCGTGCTGGGGCACGACATGGCGAAAAACCGCTTCGCCGCGCTGGCCCGGATGAATTTTTCCTCACCTTATATCGCCCTGCCCGCCCGCCTCACGGTGCGGGAGAATCTGCAAGTATATGGGCTGCTCTATAACGTGCCGAAGCTGACCGCGCGGATCGATCAGCTCGCGGCGCGCTTCCGGCTGACCGAGCTGCTGGCGCGCCCGGCGGGCGACCTGTCCGCCGGGCAGAAAACCCGCGTGGCGCTGGCCAAATCGCTGCTCAACCGGCCGGATGTGCTGCTGCTGGACGAACCCACCGCCAGCCTGGACCCGGATACGGGCGATTATGTGCGCACCGCCCTGGAGGAATACCGGGCGGAGACCGGCGCCTCCATCCTGCTCGCCTCGCACAACATGGCGGAGGTGGAGCGGTTATGCGACCATGTGCTGATGATGAAGCAGGGCCGCGTGGCGGACCGGGGCGCGCCGGACGACCTCATCGCCCGTTATGGGCGGGAGGATATGGAGGAAGTGTTTCTGCACATCGCCCGCAGCGAGGCGATATGAACAGCGCGGCGCAACGCATCTGGGGTTTGATTTACCGGCATCTCTGCATGTACCGGCGCTCCTGGCCGCGCCTGGTGGAAATCGCCTACTGGCCGACCCTGGAATTGCTGATCTGGGGTTTCACCGCGAATTTCTTCAGCCGGGACATTCACGCCGGCGCGGCGGTGCTGGCCGGAACGGCGCTGATCGCGGGCGTGCTGCTGTGGGAGATCGTGCTGCGCGCGCAGATCGGCGTGACCTTCAGCTTCCTGGAGGAGATCTGGTCGCGCAATCTCGGCCATCTCTTCGTCAGCCCGCTGCGCCCGGCGGAGCTGGTGGCGGCCCTGCTCTGCGTCTCCGCGATCCGGACATTCATTGGCCTGCTTCCCGCCACAATCATCGCGTTCCTGCTCTACCATTATGACCTGTTCGCGCCCGGCCCGGTAATGGTGCTGTTCTTCCTCAACCTGCTTGTCATGGGCTGGTGGGTGGCGCTTGGCATCGTGGCGCTGCTGTTCCGCTACGGGGCCGGGGCCGAGGCGCTGGCCTGGACCATCGCCTTCGGCATCACGCCCTTTGCCTGCGTGTTCTATCCCGTCGCCTCGCTGCCCAGCTGGCTACAGCCCGTGGCCCTGGCCCTGCCCGCCGCGCATGTCTTCGAGGGGCTGCGCGCCCTGCTGCTGAACGGCCTCACCGACTGGGCGGCGTTCGGCTGGGCCGCCGTGCTGAACGCCCTTTGGGCGCTGGCCGCCATTGCCGTGTTCGGCGCCGAATTCCGCCGCGCCCGTATTCGCGGCGCCCTGACCTCGATCGGAGAATGAGCATGCACCGCTTCTGGCTCATCCGCCATGCCCTGGTTGACCGCAACAACTTGGCCTATCTGTACGGAACGGACGACGTGCCCATCTGCGCGGACACGATGGCGGCGCAGGCCCCGCAATATGAGGCCCTGGCCGCCCGGCTGCCCCGCCCGGCGCGGCTGGTCTGCACCCCCCTCACCCGCACCCAGCTCACCGCGGACGCGCTGGTGCGCGGCGGCTACCCCGCGCAGGAGAGGCAGATCGAACCCGCCTTCATCGAACAGGATTTCGGGGACTGGCAGGGCGTGCCCATTTCCCGCTTCGAATCACGCGGCCATGAGGAGCGGCATCCGTTCTGGCCGATCCATGCCGCGGAGACGCCGCCGGGAGGCGAGAGTTTCGCCCAGCTTATCCGGCGCGTGGGCGCCGGGCTGGAATCATTGCTGGAGGGCGCGTCCGGCAACGACACGATCATCGTCAGCCATGGCGGGGCCATCCGCGCCGCCTGCGCCTACGCGATGGGCCTGACACCGCATCAGGCGCTCTGCCTGCAGATCGACAATATCTCCCTCACCCGTATCGAGCGGAGTCAGCGCGGCTGGCGCGTATTGTCGGTCAATGAACATTCCGCCATGTCCACTTGCCCGCCGGACACAACGCCCCCACCTGCGAAACCATGGCGGGAAGCACCGTCAAAACAGGGAGTTCCCTCATGAAACGCCTGATGCTCACGGCCATCATGGCCACCGCCATCGCCACGCCGGCCCTGGCCGATTCCAACCAGCATCTCGTCGACAGCTCCACCCTGGCGCTGGAAGACATGATGGGCGGCGCCCAAGGCACCCAGGCGCAGGAATTTCTGCGCAAGGCCAAGGCCGTGGTGATCTGCCCCAACGTATTCCGCGCCGGATTCTTCATCGGCGGCGAGGGCGGCGGCTGTGTGCTCTCCGCCCGCACGGCGGATGGCGGCTGGTCCAGCCCGGCGCTTTATTCCATGGGCAGCGGCAGTTTCGGGCTGCAAATTGGCGTGCAAAGCGCCGAGGTCATGATGATCATCATGACCGATGGCGGGTTGAATGCCTTGCTGAACTCCCAATTCAAGATCGGCGCCGATGCGGGCATCTCCGTGGCCACGCTGGGCGCTGGGGTGACAGGCGCCATGTCCACCGCCTGGAACGCGGACATTATCAGCTTCTCCAAGAGCCAGGGGCTGTATGGCGGCGTTTCGCTCTCCGGCACCGTGCTGTCCAACGATTCCGGGGCCGAGCAAAAATATTATGGCCAGGCGCTCTCGGCCCGGCAGATTGTGGTCGATGGCCAGGGCAACAATCCTGGCGCGAACCCGCTGCGCATGACGCTGCAACATTACGGCGCGCCGGCCCCCGCCCCAACGACCTTGCCCGAACCGCCGCACACAAACGCCGCGCCGGCACAGCAATCCGCCCCCGCGCAGTCGGCGCCCATCCAGTCCACGCCCCTGCAACAGCCGCAATAGGCGGCTGGCCGCCGCTAAAAAACAACCGGGGTTTGTAAGGCTGTTTGCAAAACCTCTCAAACCCCGGAAACCCGCCATCGCCTCGGCGTGTTGTTCTGTTGTGTTTCCCAGGCCACGGCGAGGCCGCGCGCCCTTGAGCCGGGGCAGGCCTACCAGCCCATGCCGCCGCCCATCATGCCCCAGCTCATGCCAAACCCGGGCCCCATGCCAAATCCAGGGCCCATGCCAAATCCGGGGCCCATGCCGGGCCCCCATCCGGGCATCCGCGCGCCATCGGCCATGCCGGGCAATATCTCCTGGGCTTGGCCCTGCTGATAAGGGGTGAGGTGTGGCACCAGCGCCGCGGCCGCCTTCTTTTCCTGCTCATAACCTTGCTTCATCAGCGACACCATCCGGTCCATGGCCGCGAAACGCTGCTCGGGCGTCCATGTGCCGCCGGGAGCGGATTGCCAGCCGGAGCGCATGCCGTTCCACAGCTGGGTGCGCGCCGCCAGAACCGCCGCCACGTAGCTGTCCCAGGCATCCATTTCGGAGGCTGTGATCTTCAGCTCATCCTTCAACGCGTTCAGATGGTCTTGGGCCAAATTGGCTGGGTTGGCACCCTGGCCGCCATCCCAACCCCGCATCATCCCCGGCCCCATGCCGGGATACCCGTTCGCCATCCCCGCGCCATATCCCTGGCCCGCCATGCCGCCAGCTTCCTGCCCGCCTGGCATTTGCGCCATCGCGGCCCCCGCCAAACCCAAGAGCATGACGGTTCCCAAACCCAATCCGCGCATTGTCCGGTTCATATGCCGATCTCCCATCCATTCCACTCCAGGAACGTGAGCCGGGCCGGCGGAACGCGCCTTGACCTCGCTCAACCCTCCATGAAAAAGCCGCCCGCCAAAAAAGCGGACGGCCCGTGACCGGCAAACGGAAAACCCGCCTCAGTAAAAAACCGCCTCAGTACACGACGACGCTGCGGATGCTCTCACCCTTGCGCATCAGCTCGAAGCCTTCATTGATCCGCTCGAAGGGCATCACATGGGTGATGAGGCTGTCGATGTCGATCTTGCCCTCCATGTACCAGTCCACGATCCTCGGCACGTCGGTGCGCCCGCGCGCGCCGCCGAAGGCCGTGCCCTTCCAGGTGCGGCCCGTCACCAGCTGGAAGGGGCGGGTGGAAATTTCCTGCCCGGCGCCGGCCACGCCGATGATGATGGAGGTGCCCCAGCCGCGATGGCAGCATTCCAGCGCCTGGCGCATGACATTCACATTGCCGATGCACTCGAAGGAATAATCCGCGCCGCCATCGGTGAGATTGACAAGATAAGGCACCAGATCCCCGCCGATCTCGGAGGGGTTGACGAAATGCGTCATGCCGAATTTCTCGGCCATCTCCTTACGGCCGTTATTCAGATCCACGCCGACGATCTTATCGGCCCCGGCGATGCGCGCGCCCTGGATCACGTTGAGGCCGATGCCACCCAGCCCGAACACCACCACATTGTCGCCCGGCTTCACTTTCGCGGTGTTGAACACAGCGCCGATACCCGTGGTCACGCCGCAGCCAATATAGCAGATCTTCTCGAAGGGCGCGTCCTCGCGCACCTTGGCCAGGGCGATCTCCGGCAGCACGGTGAAATTGGCGAAGGTGGAACACCCCATGTAATGCATCACCGGCGCGCCGTCGCAGGAGAAGCGGGAGGTGCCGTCCGGCATCACGCCCTTGCCTTGCGTGGCGCGGATGGCGGTGCAGAGATTGCTCTTCTGCGAGAGGCAGGTTTTGCACTGGCGGCATTCCGGCGTGTAGAGCGGAATCACGTGATCGCCCTTTTTGAGCGAGGTGACGCCAGGGCCGACATCCACCACCACGCCCGCGCCCTCATGCCCCAGAATGGCGGGGAAAATACCCTCCGGATCCGCGCCGGAGAGGGTGTATTCATCCGTATGGCAGATGCCGGTGGCTTTCACCTCCACCAGCACCTCGCCGAATTTCGGCCCTTCAATATCCACCGTTTCCAGCGACAGCACCTTGCCCGGTGCCCGCGCCACAGCCGCCCTTGTCTTCATGGTTCCACTCCCTTGAACGCAGATGCCGGATAGCCCTGCGCGAAGAGCAGGGCGGTCAGATCCGTATGCACCACCTTGTTGACGACTTCCGCCGCCACAACGGGCTTCGCGTGATAGGCGATGCCAAGCCCCGCGGCTTTCAACATCGGCAGATCGTTGGCGCCATCGCCCACGCTGAGGCAGGCGGTGAGCTTCACGCCGCGCGCCTCGGCGAATTCCTCCAGCGAGGCCAGCTTGGCGGTCTTGTCCAGAATTGGCTCGCCAACCTCGCCCGTCAAGGCCGTGCCGTCATCCAGCAGCGTATTGGCGCGGTTGATGGCAAAGCCCAGCTCGGCCGCCACGCGGGCGGTGAAAAAGCTGAACCCGCCGGACACCAGCGCCGTGGTGGCGCCAAACGCGTTCATGGTGGCCACCAGCGCGCGGGCACCGGGGCAATATGCGATATTGGCCCAGGTTTCCTCCAGCGCGCGCACGGGCAGGCCCTTCAGCAGCCCCACGCGCTCGCGGATGGCCTCGTGAAAATCCAGCTCGCCATTCATCGCCCGGGCGGTGATGGCGGCGATCTTGTCCTTGATGCCGGCGCAGGCGGCTAGCTCGTCCAGTGTTTCGGCGGTGACGATCGTGCTGTCCATATCCGCCACCAGCACGGCCTTGCGGCGGCCGCGCGGGCGGGTGAGGAAAATATCCACCGCCTTATGGGTCATCACCGCGTCAAGGGCCGAACGGTCCGGCGCGGCGGGGGCCTGAAATTCCGCCGCGCGTCCATCCTCAAGCCAGACGAGGTTGCGGCCCTGTGCATAGGCCATGGCGCGGGCGACATCCTGCGCCGTGAGGGGCCCGGCCTCACGGCTGGCCACGAGGGTGACGATGTGGGAATGAGCGGCTGTCATGAGCGCGACCGATAGGGCAGAGACGGGTTTTGGGCAACGGAGCGGGCTGATCATCGCCGGGCCGACGGCGAGCGGCAAATCCGCCCTGGCCCTGGCCATCGCGAAAGAGCGTGGCGGCAGCGTCATCAATGCCGACGCCATGCAATGCTACCGGGAGCTGCGCGTGCTCACCGCCCGGCCCAGCACGGCCGACGAGGCACAGGCGCCGCACCGCCTTTATGGCGTGCGCCGCGCGGGTGAGCCGGCCAACGCGGCCTGGTGGCGCCAGGCCGCGCGGGTGGAGATGGAGGCGGCCGGCTTTCCCATCCTGTGCGGCGGCACGGGACTTTATTTTTCCGCGCTGATCAAGGGCATCGCCGATATTCCCGACCCTGGCGAGGCCGCCCGCGCCGAGGCGAGGCGCCTGCTGGCGGAGATCGGCCCCGAGGCGCTGCATGCGAAGCTGGACGCGCAAACCGCCGCGAAGCTGAAACCGGCCGACAGCCAGCGCGTCACCCGTGCCTATGAGGTGCTGTTGGGCACCGGCAAGGGGCTCGCCCATTGGCAGGCCCGCCCCACCGAGAGGCTGCAAGGCTGGCGGCTGAAGATGATCTTGCTCGACCCGCCGCGCCCGCTCCTGCGCGAAGCCATCGAGACCCGCTTTGACGCGATGCTGGCGCAGGGCGCGCTGGACGAGGCACGGGCCCTGCTGGCCCAGGAGCTGCCGCCGGACCTGCCGTTATTGCGCGCCCATGGCATGCCGGAACTGGCCGCCCATCTGCGCGGCGAGATTAGCCTGGAAGAGGCCAAGGCCCGCGCCGTGCTGGCCACCTTTCAATACACCAAACGGCAGATGACCTGGTTCCGGCATCAGGCGCTGACAAGCAAGACAGACATGCAAATAATTCATTCAAGAATAACCCAGGAAACGAAATTTTCAGAAAATATTTTCGGCACATAAGAAATATTATAAAAATCCCCGGTTGACCTTCCTGGTCTGGCGCTGTACCGGGACTGGGATAACCCGACATATCATGGCAGGACCACAATGGACGGCACGATTGCATCCCCCGAGCTGATGAATTCCGGAGCGGAAGCCCTGCTCCGGGCTCTCAAGGCGCAGGGCGTGGATGTGATTTTCGGCTATCCCGGCGGCGCCGTATTGCCGATTTACGACGCGATTTTCCAGCAGAACGAGATCAAGCACATCCTCGTCCGCCATGAGCAGGCGGCGGTGCACGCGGCGGAGGGCTATGCCCGCTCCACCGGCAAGGTGGGTTGCGTGCTCGTCACCTCCGGCCCCGGCGCCACCAATGCCGTGACCGGCCTGGTGGACGCGCTGATGGATTCCATTCCGCTGGTCTGTCTGTGCGGCCAGGTGCCCACGCATCTCATCGGCAACGACGCCTTCCAGGAAGCGGACACCACCGGCATCACCCGTCCGGCGACCAAGCATAATTACCTGGTCAAGAAATCCGAGGATCTGGTGCGCGTGGTGCATGAGGCCTTCCTGGTGGCGCGCACCGGCCGCCCCGGCCCGGTGCTGATCGACCTGCCGAAGGACATATTGATCGCTCAAGCGCCGTATCGTGAGCCCGTCCAAACCCAGCACCGTTCCTACCGCCCCCGGACCGAGCCGGACCCGCGCCGGATCGAGGAAGCCGTGGCGCTGCTCAAGCGCGCCGAACGCCCGGTGATCTATGCCGGCGGCGGCGTGATCAATGCCGGGCCGGAAGCTTCGCGCCTGCTCACCGAGTTCACGCGCCTGACCGGTTTTCCCATCACCAACACATTGATGGGGCTGGGCACGTTCCCGGCATCCGACCCGCTCTTTCTGGGCATGCTGGGCATGCACGGCACCTATGAGGCGAATCTCGCCATGCATGGGTGCGACGTGATGCTGAATATCGGCGCCCGCTTCGACGACCGCGTGACCGGGCGGCTCAACGCGTTTTCGCCCCACTCCAAGAAAATCCACGCGGATATCGACCCGTCCAACATCAACAAGACAGTGCCGGTGGATGTGCCGGTCGTCGGCGATGCGCTGGCGACGCTGAAGGCGCTGATCGCGGCATGGAAGAAAGACACCACGCCGGTCGACCGCAATGCGCTGGCGCAATGGTGGGCGCAGATCGATGTGTGGCGGGCGAAAAACTCGCTGCGCTTTCATCAGGCGCGCGAGGCGGGCAGCATCATCAAGCCGCAATACGCCATCCAGCAGCTTTATAAGGC
This sequence comes from Acidocella sp., assembly GCF_050253495.1. Lineage (NCBI taxonomy): Bacteria > Pseudomonadati > Pseudomonadota > Alphaproteobacteria > Acetobacterales > Acidocellaceae > Acidocella > Acidocella sp. The sequence continues at coordinate 148,102 of NZ_JBFWIX010000004.1, read as the reverse complement.
CACGCGCGGGCGCGAGACCTATATCACCACCGAGGTCGGCCAGCACCAGATGTGGGCGGCCCAGCATTTCAAGTTCGAGAAGCCGAACCACTGGATGACCTCTGGCGGGCTGGGCACCATGGGCTACGGCCTTCCCGCCGCCATGGGCGTGCAAGTCGCCCATCCGGACGCGCTGGTGGTCGACATCGCCGGCGAGGCCAGCACGCTGATGAACATCCAGGAGATGGGCACGCTGGCGCAGTTCCGCCTGCCGGTGAAGATCTTCATCCTGAACAACCAATATATGGGCATGGTGCGCCAATGGCAGGAGCTTCTGCATGGCGGGCGCTATTCCAGCTCCTATTCCGAGGCGCTGCCTGATTTCGTGAAGCTCGCGGAGAGCTTCCACGCGGTGGGGCTGCGCGCGCAAACGGTGGACGATCTGGACCGCGTGATCGCCGAGATGATCGCCGTGGACAAGCCGGTGATCGCCGATATCTGCGTGGATCAGGCGGAGAATGTGTTCCCGATGATCCCCTCCGGGGCCGCGCATAATGAAATGCTGCTGGGGCCCGGCAACCAGGATGGCACCGGCCCGGCCGTGACCAATGAAGGGATGGCGCTGGTTTAATGTCTGACATGAATTTGCGCTCCGCCACCATTTCGGTGTTGGTGGAGAACGAGGCTGGCGTGCTGGCGCGCGTCATCGGGCTGTTTTCCGGCCGTGGGTACAATATCGACAACCTCACCGTGGCGCCGGTGGAGCGGGACGGCTCCAAGAGCCGCATCACCGTGGTCACGCGCGGCACGGCGATGGTGATCGAGCAGATCAAGGCGCAGCTCGACCGCCTGGTGCCGGTCTATAAGGTGCTGGACCTGTCCGAAGGGCCGCACCTGGCGCGGGAGCTGGCATTGATCAAGGTGATCGGCGCGGGCGAGAAGCGGGCCGAGGCGCTGCGCCTGGCGGATGCGTTCCGGGCCCGCGTGATCGACGCGACAACGGAGAGCTTTACCTTCGAGCTGACGGGTGCCACCGACAAGCTGGACGCGTTTCTGGACCTGATGCGCCCGCTGGGGCTGGCCGAGGTGTCCCGCACCGGCGTGGCGGCGATCGCACGCGGAACGAAGACGATTTCCTGAGGGATAAACCCAAAACCTCCCCGCCCCGGTGACCAAGCGGCATGGCCCGGCCAGATAAGCTCCGCCTGACCGGGCACCGCCCCAGGCAAGGCGCCAAAAGGCGGCGCCTTGCGAAAACACTTCGCCAACAACCTTGATGGGGCCAAAAGCCTCGATAGGCTCAGGCCTGGGGCACCGATGCCGCAGGTGGCATTGGCGGCTTGGGCGAGGGCTGAGGGGGCGGGTTTTCCGCCGTGCTCAGCGCCATGACCGTGCCCAGCGCCTCGGTCATGGTCGTGGGCACCAGGATGGTGGCGCCGCGATCCTTGTTCATATCGTAGATCAGCCCCATCTGCCGGATCTGCAACGCCACCGGGTTTTCCTGGTAGATTTGCGCGGCGTCGACGATCTGCTGGGCGATGGCGATCTCAGCGCTCGCCAAGGTCACGCGCGCCTGTTTCTCCTTTTCCGCCTGGGCGTTGCGGCTCATCGCGTCGTTCAGCTCCGGCGGGATCTTCACATCCCGGATTTCCACGGTGATGTCGCCAATGCCCCAGCCATCGGATTTGCGGCGAATGAGCGCCTGTAGCTTTTCATCCATCGCCTCGCGGTTGGAGAGAATATCCGTCAGCGTGGTGGCGGAGATCACCTCGCGCAGAGAGGTCTGCGCCACCTGGGCGATCATGTTCTGGTAATCCGTCAGTTCCGTGGCGGCGCGCTTCACATCCGTCACGCGCCAGAACAGGATCGAATCCATGGTGACGGACACGGCATCGGCGGTGAGCGTATCCTCGGCGGAGATGCGCGTGCTCTGGCGCCGCGTATCCACCACCGCATATACCGTCTCGATGGCCGGGATCAGGAAATACAGCCCCGGACCCCGCACCCCCGCGAAACGCCCCAGCCGCAGCACCACCGCGCGCTCCCACTCCGCCGCCGTGCGCAAGGTCAGCGCCAGCACCACGCCCACAATGACGATGACCACGCCGATTTCATGGAAGGGCAGCGCATAGCCAACCACCGCCCCCGCGATGATGACGAGCACGGCGATGAGGGTCACGGCACTATTCATGTCAGCCTCCTGTTCTGCGGCCAGAATAGCAGATGCCCCAACTGACCGCGACTCGGATATGTTGCTAGTCTGTTCACATGGACAACGCCAACCTGCTTTCCGCCCTTTCCCTGTTCGCCGCACTCGGCGCGCTGGGATTCGCTTTGTTTGCCTGGCGCGCGGCGGCGGGCGGGCCGCAAAGGCTGAAGCTGGAGCTGGACAAAATTCTGGCGGGCAACCGGGCCGAGGCGGAATTCACCCGCGCCGCGCTGAACGCCATGGAGGGACGGCTGAGTGGCGCGATCCAGACCGGCACCACGGACGCGCTCTCCAAATCCTTCGAACAGATTTCCGCCGCCACCCAGAACGTGGCCGCCACGGTGGAGGGCCTGCGCCGCCAGGCCGCCGAGGACGCGCAAAAGAGCGCCAGCGTGCTGGAAACCCGCCTGACGGAAATGCAGGCCGCCAGCACCGCGGCCCTGACCCGCGCCTTCGAGCAGATGCAGACCACCACCCAGGGCATCACCGCCACCTTGGACAGGCTGCGCCAGCAAGCCTCGGAAGATGCGCGGAAAACCAGTGAAATGCTGGCAACCCGCCTCACCGCCATCCAGACCAGCGTGAACGAGAAGCTGCATGAGGCGGTGGAACAGCAAATGAACGCGTCCTTCTCTCGGGTGCTGGAGCAATTCGCCCAGGTGCAGCAGGCGATGGGGGAGGTGCAGTCCGCCGCCAAGCAGGTGGGGGATCTGAAGCGCCTCTTCTCCAACGTGAAGACCCGCGGCGGCTGGGGCGAGGCGCAGTTGGCCGCCTTGCTGGAGCAGAGCCTTCCCCCCGGCGCCTTCCAGCGGAATTTCGCGCTGAAGGATACATCGCGCGAGCGGGTGGATTTCGCGCTGCGCATGCCCTCGCGCGAGCTGGTCTGGCTGCCGATCGACGCGAAATTTCCCACCGAGGATTACGACCGGCTGTTGCAGGCCGCCGAGGGGGCCGACGCCGAGGCCGAACGCGCGGCGCGCGACGGTCTGGCCGCCCGGGTCCGGGGCGAGGCGCGCAAGATCCGCGAAAAATACATCTGCCCGCCGGAGACGGTGGATTTCGCGGTGCTGTATCTACCCAGCGACGGGCTGTTCGCCGAGGTGGCGCGCATTCCCGGCCTCATCGACGATGTGCGAGCAAGGGAGCATGTGATCGTTCTCGGCCCCTCCTTGCTGCCGGCCATGCTGCAAACCATCCATCTCGGCCATGTGACGCTGGATCTGGAAAAGCGCGCCGGCGAGATCGGCCAGATTCTCGGCGCCACCAAGACCGAGATGGTGAAGATGGACGACGCCCTGGCGAAGCTCGCGCAGAATGCCAGCACGATGAGCAATAATATCGAGAAGGCCCGCACCCGCACCCGGGTCATGAGCCGGGTGCTGAAGACCGTGGAGATCGTGGAGGGCGACAGCGCCCAGGCGCTGCTGGGCCTGGCGGACGAAGCGCAGGATTGATCCCGCCCGCCGCCCGCGCCAAGCTCAGGCCATGAGCATCCCATTCCACGCCATCACCGCCGAAACCCCGACCCCCGACAAGCTGGCCGCCTGCTACGCGGCGCTGAACGCCAGGCTGGATGAGGGCGATATGTCCCGGGCGGTGGCGGAGTGGGAGCAGACCCGCCGCGCGGTGGAGCAATGGAGCGCGCTGACCCATCTGCGATTCGAGCAGGACACGCAAGACGAGGCCCGCAAGGCGGCGCAGGATTACCGGGACGAGTTGGCCCCCACCATCACCAACCACGAAACCAGCTTCAAGACCCGCCTGCTCGCCCATTCCAACCGCGATGCCGTGGCGCGCACCGCCGGTGCCCACGCCCTGCGCCTGTGGGAAACCGACATCACCACCTTCTCCCCCGAGATCGAGAACGACCTGCAAGCGGAATCCAAGCTGCAATCGCGTTATGTGGCGCTGCTGGCCTCGGCGCGCATCGAGATCGGCGGCAAGACCGTCAACCTCTCCGGCCTCGCCCCCTATCAGCAGAGCCCCGACCGGCGGATCCGCCATCAGGCGGAACAGGCGCGCTGGCATTTTTTCAGCGCCAATGCGGCGGCATTCGATGAGATATACGATTCCCTGGTGAAGCTGCGCACCCGGATGGCGCGCAAGCTGGGCTTTGGGAGCTTTACCGGCCTTGGCTACCGGCGCATGCGCCGGATGGATTACGGCCCCGCCGATGTCGCCGCCTATCGTGAGCAGGTGCGGCTGCATGTCACGCCCCTGGTGCAGCGCTTCCATGAACGCCGGCGTGAGCAGGAGGGCTGGGACAGGCTGCATGCCTGGGACGAGCCGATGGTGGACGCGCAAGGCAATGTGGAACCGGCTGGCGATGAAAGCTTTCTGCGCGCCCAGGCCCAGGGCATGTTCGAGGCGATGAATGGCGACCTCGCCGCTTTTTACCAGGACATGAACGAGAACGGCTTTCTGGACCTCGATAACCGGCCGGCCAAGGCGCCGGGCGGGTTCTGTACCTCTTTCCCCAGTGCCGGCATGCCTTTCATCTTCGCCAATTTCAACGGCACGCATCACGATATCGACGTCTTCACCCATGAGATGGGCCATGCGTTCCAGAATTACCGGTCCCGTCACCTGGCCAGCTTCGATTATCTCTGGCCGACCTATGAATCCGCCGAGATTCATTCGATGAGCCTGGAACATCTCGCCTATCCGCATATCGCCCGCATGGTGGGCGAGGAAAACGCGGCGCGCTACCGGCGGATGCACCTGATTCAATCCATCGCGTTTCTCCCTTATGGCGTCTGTGTCGATCACTTCCAGCATGAGGTCTACGCCAACCCGGACGCCACGCCGGCCGAGCGCCACGCGATGTGGAAAAAGCTGGAAGCGCTTTACATGCCCTGGCGGAACTGGGGAGATCTGGCCTACCCCGCGCGAGGCGGGCGCTGGCAGGCGCAGGGGCATATTTACAGCGCGCCCTTTTATTATATCGACTACACGCTGGCGGAATGCTGCGCCTTGCAATTCTGGGTGAAATCCCGGGAGGATTACGCCAAGGCACTGCGCGATTACGTGGCCCTGTGCGGGCTGGGCGGCTCCAAGCCGTTTCTGGGGCTGGTGCAAGCGGCGGGGCTGACCTCGCCCTTCCAGCCCGGCGTTCTGGAAGGGGCGGTGAAGGCCGCGCGGACCGTGCTGGGGCTTTAAACAGCCGCCCGTAAAAGCCCAGCCTTGCCACGCGGCATGGTTAGGCGCAGAACAAAACCATGCTGCGCCGCCTCCTGCTCCTCAGCCCATTGGCCCTTGCCGCCTGCCATCATGATTTCTCCAAGCAGGACGTGGATGTCCGCGGGCTGATCCCGCCGCTTTCCTTCACCATGCAGGATGTGGAAACCGGCAAGGCCGTCACCGCGGCGGATTTCCGCGGCTCCATCGTGCTGCTTTATTTCGGCTACACGAACTGCCCGGATGTCTGCCCCACCACCTTGTACAATATGCAGCGTGTGCAGAAAGCCATGGGCAAGGCGGCGGACAAGGTAAAGATCCTCTTCGTCACCGTGGACCCTGACCGGGACACGCCACAGGTTCTCTCGCAATACGCGGCCTTGTTCGGCACCAATGTGGTGGGGCTGCGCGGCACGCCCGACCAGCTTTACGCGCTGGCGCGGCGTTACCGGGTGGTGTTCTCCGTGGTCAAGAAACCGGTTTATACCGTCACCCACTCGGCGGCGGTTTATGTCTTCAATGCCGAGGGCAAGCCGCAATTCATCATCGCCGGGCTCAGCACGCAACAGCCCGACATCGAGGGCATCGCCAGCGATCTGCGTTTCGTCGCGAAGGAATGAGCCGGGCCGCGTGCTCCCGCGTCAAGGACAAACAGCCCCGCCCCTGCTAAACAGGGCGCATGGCGCATGCGAATCAGGAAGAACATTGGCGCGGCATCAGCCTCTGGATGTCGCAGGTTGAACAACCCGTCACCCCACGGCCCGCCCTGGCGGGGACTATCACCGCCGACATCGCCATCATCGGCGCCGGCTATACCGGGCTCTGGACCGCCTATTACCTGAAAACACTGGCACCGGCGCTGAACATCGCCGTGCTGGAAGCGCAAACCGCCGGTTTTGGCGCTTCCGGGCGCAATGGCGGCTGGGTGATGGGGGCCCTGCTGGGAGAAGACCGGCTTGTCGGCCATCTATCTGAGCCCAGGCGGCGCGAAAGCTGGGCGCTGCTGCACGCCATCCCGGACGAGGTGGGCCGCGTGACCCGCGCGGAAGGCATTTCCTGCGATTTCCGCAAGGGCGGCACGCTCTATTGCGCGGCGCGTTATCGCGAGCAGGAACACAGGCTGCGCCGCTGGCTGAAGGAGATGCATGCCGAAGGCCAGACCGAAGCCGACGCATGCTGGCTCACCCCCGCCGCGTTGACGCAGGAGCTGCGCATTCCCGGCGCCCTGGGCGCCATCCATACCCCGCATTGCGCCACCGTTCAGCCCGCCAGGCTGGCGCGCGGCTTGGCCGCCACGGTGGAGCGGCTGGGGGTGAGGATCTATGAGCAAAGCCCGGTGACCGGGTGGCGACCTGGCGAAATCCACACCGCCCAGGGAAGCGTGAAGGCGGATTGGGTGGTGCCCGCCGTGGAAGGCTATGCCGCCACCTTGCCGCCCCTCAATGAGCAAGAGCTGGGCGATTACCAATTGCCGGTCCAGAGCCTGCTGATCGCCACCGAGCCCCTGCCGGAGGATGTATGGGCCGGGATCGGGCTCTCACGCGGGCAGAGCTTCAGCGAATTCAGCCGCCAGGTGACCTATGGCCAGCGCACGGCGGATAACCGCCTCGCCTTCGGGGCGCGGGGCGGCTACCGGTTCGGCGGAAAATTGCGGACGGATTTTACCCTCACCGAATCCGAGGAGGGGCTGCGCCGCTATCTGCTGGGTGAAATCTTTCCGCAATTGAAGGATGTGAGGATCACCCATCGCTGGGGCGGAAATCTCGGCATGTCCCGCCGGTTTCAGCCGCATATGCTGCTGGATTCGAAAAACCGCATCGCGCTCTCCGGCGGATATGGCGGGGAAGGTGTGGGGGCCTCCAATCTTGGCGGGCGCACGCTGGCGGACCTGATCCTGGGGCGCGAGAGCGTGGAGACAAGCCAGCCCTGGGTGATCAAGGACCAGACCATGCGCCAGGCCCTGCGCCGGTGGGAGCCGGAACCGCTGCGCTGGCTAGGCTATAACGCCATCATCGCCAGCTTCGTGCATGAGGATCAGGTGCTGGCCAACCCACGCGCCGCCGCTTGGCGGCGGCGGCTGGCGCAGGCCTTGGCCGAACGCATGGAAGGGCTGATGCAAGGCTGAAAGGCCCCAACGGGCTATTTGCGCAATGCCATCTTGATCGGCCCGTGGGCGCGGCCATGGGTGAATTGCTCCACCACCGGGTCCTTGGTGGTGAGCAGTTCGCTGGCGGGGCCGGTCCAGGTGATCTTGCCTTCATAAAGCATGGCGGCCTTGTCGCCGATGCGCTGGGCCGAGGCCATGTCATGGGTAATGGCGATGGAGGTGCTGCCAAGCTTCTTCACGCAATCCACGATCAGCTCGTCGATCACCGCGCCCATGATCGGGTCCAGCCCGGTGGTCGGCTCATCGAAGAACATGATTTCCGGGCGCGCGGCGATCGCACGGGCAAGACCCACGCGCTTCTGCATCCCGCCCGACAGTTCGGAGGGCGAAAGCCCCGCCACATCCGCCCCCAGCCCCACCTGGGCCAGAATCTCCACCGCCTCGTCGCGCGCCTTGCCACGGCTGACCTTTTTCTGCGCCAGCAGACCGAAGGCGACATTTTCCCAGACCGGCAGGGAATCGAACAGGGCGCCGTTCTGGAACAGCATGCCGATCCGCTGACGCAAGGCCCGTGCCTGGCGAGCGGGGGCTGTCAGCACATCCACCCCGTCGATCTCGATACGGCCCGCATCGGGCGTGACCAGTCCCAGAATGGATTTCAGCAGCACGGATTTACCCGTGCCCGAGCCGCCGATGACGACCATGCCGGTGCCGGTCTCGACATCGAGATCGATGCCATCCAGCACTTTTTTCGGGCCAAAATGCTTCTTCAGGCCCCGGATGCGGATTTTCAGCTCACTCATTTGACGAACAGCACCTGGGTGAGAACATAATCCAGCGCCAGGATGAGAATGGAGGCCGAAACCACCGCCGAGGTGGTGGCCGCCCCCACGCCCTGCGCGCCCCCGCGCGAGCGATAGCCGTTGAAGCAGCCCATCAGCGCGATCACAAAGCCGAACACCGCCGCCTTGATGAGGCCGGAGACCACATCCTCGGTCTGCAGATTGGAAAAGGTGCTGGTCAGATAGCCGCCGGAGGAAAAGCCAAGCTTGTACACCCCCACCAGATACCCGCCCATCACCCCCAGAATATCCGCCAGCAGCACCAGCAGCGGCAAAGCCAGGGTGCCCGCCAGCAGCCGGGGAGCCACCAGATATTTCATCGGATCGGTGGAAAGGGTGGACAGCGCGTCGATCTGGTCGGTCACCCGCATGGTGCCAAGCTCGGCGGCCATGGCGGCCCCGGCGCGGCCGGAAACCATCAGCCCCGCCAGCACCGGCCCAAGCTCACGCGTGACGGAGAGCACCACCACCGAGGCGATGGCGCTTTCCGCCCCGAAGCGGGAAAACCCCGTGTAGGATTGCAGGGCCAGCACCATGCCGGTGAAGAGCGCGGTGAGCGCCACCACCGGCAGGGAGAAATAACCGATCTCCATGAAAGCCCGGCCGATCTGGCGCGGATACCAAGGCGGGGTGAGGATGTGGCGCAGACCGGAAACGGCGAAAATCCCCAGCTCTCCGATATATTCCACCAGCCCCAGCACACCCGCGCCGAGCCAGGCCACCAGATCCAGCAGCAGCTTCATGCGCCGAGATAACGCCGCTGATAGCGGCGCCCCAGGGAGGTCAGGATTTCATAGCCGATCGTCTCGGCTTCCTGGCCCAGCTCATCCGCGCCATGGCGGGCATCGAGCAGAACCAGCATGTCGCCGGGATTGGCCGGCACGTCGGTGACATCGAAGGTGGCGAGATCCATCGAGACACGGCCTACCAGGGGAACAGGGGTATCGTCAAAATAGGCGGTGGCGCGGTTGGAGAGGGTGCGGTGCAGCCCATCCGCGTAGCCGACCCCCACCGTGGCGATCCGGCTGGGCCGCCCGGCGCGCCAAACGCCGCTATAGCCCACGCTCACCCCTTCGGGAATGTCGTGGATCTGCAGGATCGGCGCGCTCAGCTTCACCACCGGCTGCATCTTGCGCGGTTGCGCCGGGCTGGTGTTGAGCCCGTAAAGCGCCGCGCCGGGGCGGATGAGGTCGAGATGGAATTGCGGCCCCAGAAAAATCCCCGGCGATGCCGCGATGCTGCGCCGGGCGCCGGGAAACTGCGCCGCCTTGGCCAGGAAATCCTGAAGCTGACGCTGGCTGCGCTCATCCTCCGGCGTGTCGGCGGCCAGCAGATGGGTGATCACCGTATCAACGGCGATCCCTTCCAGCAGCGTCGCGTCCTCGCGCAGCGTCTCCAGCTCGCGCGCCGTCAGGGCCAGCCGGTTCATGCCGGTTTCCAGATGCAGGAAGGCGGGCAACACCCGCTCCAGCCCGCGCGCCGCGGCCCGCCAGAGCGCCAACTCCTTCAAGGACCCCAGAACCGGCGTGATGTCATGCGCGAGGAAATCCGCCGCGGCATGGGGCGCCAGCCCGTTCAGCGCCAGGATCCGCGCATCCGGCACAACCTCGCGCAGGGCCACGGCCTCGGCCAGATGCGCGGTGAAGAAGGTTCCACACCCCGCCCTGGCCAGAACCGGCCCCACCCGGGCCGCGCCCAGGCCATAGGCATCGGCCTTGACCACGGCGGCGGTCTCACTCTTGGCGAACGCGCCCAGCAGGCGCCAATTCTCGGCAATGGCGCCGAGATCAATATCAAGAAGCGCTGTCAAAACGTCACATCACTCATGCATGGTGTCCAAATCGGCGAAGCGGGTGAACTCGCCCTCGAAAAACAGATCGATCTTGCCCGTCGGGCCATGGCGTTGCTTGGCGATGATCAGCTCCGCCTTCTGATAAACGGATTGCATGTCCGCTTTCCATTTTTCCATGGCCTCCTGATATTTGTCATCCCGCTCGAAGCTGGTGATCTTTGGTTCGCGCTGGGCCAGGTAATATTCGTCGCGATAGACGAACATCACCATGTCGGCATCCTGCTCGATCGAACCCGATTCACGAAGATCGGAAAGCTGCGGGCGCTTGTCGTCGCGGGATTCGACGGAACGGGAAAGCTGGGACAGCGCGATGACCGGCACCGCCAGCTCCTTGGCGATGGCCTTCAACCCCTGGGTGATCTGGCTGATCTCCAGCACGCGGCTTTCCGGCCTGGTGCCCAGGGCCGGACGCATGAGCTGGAGATAATCCACGATGATCAGCCCCAGCCCCTGGGTACGCTGCAAGCGGCGGCAGCGCGTGCGCAGGGCGGAGAGGGTGATGGCGGGCGTATCGTCGATCACCAGCGGAATATCCGCGATCTCACGGCTCACCCGCACGAAGGTGTCGAAATCCCTGGTGGAGATCTCACCGCGGCGGATCTTGTCTCCTGAAACGCGCGCCTCCTCGGCCAGAAGACGGGTGGCGAGCTGGTCCGCGCTCATTTCCAGGGAAAAGATGGCGACGCATTCCTTGGCCATGGCGTTGGGGTTTTCCACCCGCGCATTGGCCAGCATCGCCTTGGCCGCGCCGAAGGCGACCTTGGTGGCCAGGGCCGTCTTGCCCATGCCCGGACGCCCGGCGAGAATCACGAGGTCCGATTTATGCAGGCCGCCGGTGCGTTTATTGAGGTCGCGCAGCCCCGTATCCAGGCCGGAAACCGAGCCCTGGTTGCGAAACGCCTTCTCGGCCATGTCGATCGCGACGATCAGCGCGTCGTGAAAGGAAATTCCCTTGCCCTCGCTGCCGCCCTTGGTGGCGAGATTGAACAGCGCCTGCTCGGATTTTTCGATCTGCGCGCCGCCATCCACCCCGGCTTCCCCGCCATAGGCGTCGTTGACCATCACCTCGCCGATGTCGATGAGCTGGCGGCGCAGCCAGGCATCGTGGATCAGCCGGCCATAATCCCCGGCATTGATGATGCCGACCATGGCGGAGAGAAGCTGCGCCAGATAGGCGGTGCCGCCCACCTCCTCCAGCACGCCGGAATGCTCAAGCTCGGCGCGCAGCGTGATGGGGTCGGCCACCTGGTTCTGCTCGCACCGCCGGGCGATGGCCTGATAGATGCGGCCATGGATGGGATCGGCGAAATGCTCGGCCTCCAGAAAGTCGGAAACCCGCTCATAGGCCTTGTTATTGGCGAGCAGCGCGCCCAGAAGCGCCTGCTCGGCCTGGGTGTTGCTGGGGGGAAGCCGCTGGGAAAAACCCTGGCCCGGTGGGTCTATGGAGTCCATGCCGCCGCTTCTTACCCCAATTTCCGCCCCCGCTGCCAGGGCATGGATCATGGATACCGGCATGCGGAGCGGTGTATATCGGGGAAAATCAGGAGAGACAGCATCATGACCACGGCGGCAAAGCGGCGATTCGATCCGGCGCGCATGTTCCACCCGGCCTCGATCTGCCTGAGCGGCAGCCTGACGCCGCTCGGCCATAAGGTGCTGACCCATCTGCGCGCGGCCGGGTTTGGCGGCGCCATCGGCACGGCCGAACACGCCCCGGTGGAGAATGCCGACCTCGCCCTGGTGGCGGACGATGCGCCGGACATTCCCGCCGCGCTGGCCGCCCACGCGGCGCGCGGGGCGCGCGGGGCCATGGTGCTCTCCTACATGCAGGGGCCAGGCCTGCGCGAGGCCGCGCAGGCGGCGGGCATCCGCGTGCTGGGGCCGCATAGTTTCGGCATGGTGCTGCCGGGCATCGGGCTCAATGCCAGCCCCTTTCCCCTGAGCCCGGGCAAGGGCCGCGTGGCGCTGGTGGGGCAGTCCTCCTCCATCGCCCGCACGGTCATCGACTGGGCGGCCCCCAACGGGGTCGGGTTCAGCCATCTCATCGGCATTGGCGGCAACGACGCCACCATCGGCTTCGGGCTGGTGCTGGACCATCTGGGGCGCGACCCGGGCACGGCGGCGATCATGGTGGAGATCGACCGGCTGCGCGACCCGCGCGCCTTTTTCTCCGCCGCGCGCATGGCGGCGCGCTTGCGCCCGGTGGTGGCCATCGCGCCAGGGCTGCGCCTGCGCGATCCGTCCGGCGGCGCCTATGCGGCCATGGAGGCGGCCCTCGCCCGCTCGGGCGTGCTGCTCACCGCCTCGGTCAGCGAGTTCCTGGCCGCCGCGGAGACCCTCACCCGCGTCAAGCCCGCGCGCAATGAGCGTCTGGCCATCGTCACCAACTCCGTCTCACTGGGGCGCATGGCCGCGGACGAGGTGCTGCGCGCCGGGCTGCAACTGGCCACGCTCTCCGCAGAAACCGCGCAGGTGCTCAGCCTGACCGCCGACAAGCCCCCGCCGCAAACCGGACCGATTTTCGCGGGAAAGCGCAGCTCCACCGCCCTGGCGGACATCGCCGCCCTGCTCTCCTCCGCGCCGGAAATCGGCGGAATTCTGGTCATCCACGCCCCCTCCGGCGGCGATGACGGCGCCGCCATCGCCGCACTGACCGCCTGCGCCAAGACCGTGAAGATCCCGCTGCTGATCGCCGCCATGGGCGAAGAGACCGGCCTCGCCCACCGCCATACGCTGAGCCAAGCCAGGCTGGCCTGTTTCGACAGCCCGGAGGCCGCCATCACCGGCTTTCGCCATCTGCTGGAAAACCGCCGCAACCGCGCCCAGGCGCGGGAGCTGCCCAGCAGCGCGGTGCTGAGCGTGGAACCCAACAGCGCCAGCGTGGCCGGGCGGATCGAGGCCGCGCGCGCCGAGGGGCGGGACAGGCTGGTGCAGGACGAGGCGCTGGCCATCATCGGCGCCTACCATATCCCGACCCTGGAGAGCCGCCACGTCTCCACCCCCGCCGAGGCCGCCGCCGCCGCCGCCATGCTCGGCTTTCCGGCCGTGCTGAAACTCTCCCACCCGGACGTGCCGACCCATCGGCTCGCCGGTTCGGTGGTGCTGAACCTGCCGGATCCGGACTCCGTGCTGGGGGCCGCGCGGAACATCCTGGCCCGGGCCCGGCAATTGGGCGCCGACCCCGACAAGGCGGGATTCGTGGTGCAGGCCCAGGCGCCACACGGCACCATGCTGCGCATCCGGGTGAGCGACGATGCGATGCTGGGGCCGGTGATCGGGCTGGGCGAAGGCGGCGGCGACCCGGAAGACGTCTCCCGGCTCACCGCCGGGCTGCCGCCGCTGAACCTGCCCCTGGCCCATGCGCTCATCCACCGCTCCAGCGTCGCCCGGTATCTGGCCGCGCATCGCGGCCAGGCGGCGGCGGACGAGGACGCCATCGCCGCCACGCTGGTACGGGTGAGCCAGCTCGTCATCGACACGCCGGAAATCCTGGCCCTGGACATAGACCCGCTCTTTGCCTCGGCCACCGGCGTCTCGGCCGCCAGCGCGCGGGTCTGGCTGCGCCCGGAAGACAGCCCGCGCGCCCCCTTGGTGATCCCGCCCTATCCGGACGAGCTGACCCGCCATTATGCCGCGCGCGGGCAGAATTTTCTGCTGCGCCCCATCCGTCCGGAAGACGCGGACGCCCACGCGGCCATGCTGTCGCGCTTCACCCAGGAGGATATGCGCTACCGCTTCTTCTCGCCGATGAAGCAATTGCCCAGCGAACAGATCGTCCGCCTGGCGGATGTGGATTACACGCGGGAGATGGCGATCATCGCCGTGCATGAAGCCACGGGCGAGACAGCGGGCGTGGCCCGGCTGGTCCGCAACGACACCGATGGCGCCAGCGCCGAGTTCGCCGTGGCGGTGGATCCCGGCTTCAAGAAATTCGGTCTCGGCACGGCGTTGATGCATGGCGTGATCGATTGGGGCCGGCGGCAAGGGGTCAAGGAGATCACCGGCCAGATTCTGGCCGATAACGCGCCGATGCTGGCCTTCATCAAGCGGCTGGGCTTCACCCTGACCCGCATGGCCGACGAGCCGGACATCATGGAGGCGGTGCTGGAACCATGAGCCGCAACCCTCCCTTGCGTGAAATTCACCGCCAATCCCCACGGAACCCTTGAAATCCGCCGCCCACCGTGCTTAAGCCGCGCCTTCCCTGCCGGGTGCGTGGCATCGTGCCCGGCTATGCTCGCCCCAATCCCGGGTGGTCCAGACCAGGACCGGAGCTGATCCAGCCATAGGGGGGACATATGCCGCTTTATGAAACCGTGATGATCGCGCGTAGCGAGATCACCCAGGCTCAGGCCGACGCCGTCGCCGACGCCGCCACCGCCACCATCGAAACCGACGGCGGCGCCGTCAAGAAGCGCGAATATTGGGGCCTGCGCCCGCTCGCGTACCGCATCAAGAAGAACCGCAAGGGTCATTATATCCTGCTGGGTCTGGATGCGCCCTCCGCCGCCGTGCAGGAGATGGAGCGCCAGCTCACCCTGCATGAGGACGTGCTGCGCTTCATGACCGTGCGCGTCGAGGACATCAACGAGGAACCCTCCGCGATCCTCTCCCGCAAGTCCGAGGAGCGCGACCGCAATTTCCGTGGTCCGAAGCCCGCCGGGCGCTTCGATTCGGGCCGCAAGCGCGGCTTCGATGAGCGTGAGGAATTCCGCGCGCGCGATGAGTTCCGCGCCGACCGTGACGACTACAGCGCCGAGGAGGATGCCTGATGTCCGAGACCAACGAACCCACCACCGGTCTGCGCCGCCCCGCTGTCGGCGCCCGCCGTCCTTTCTTCCGCCGGAAGAAATCCTGCCCGTTTTCCGGCCCTGGCGCGCCGGCGATCGACTACAAGGACGTGCGGCTGCTGTCGCGCTTCCTGTCCGAGCGCGGCAAGATCGTTCCCTCCCGCATCACCGCCGTGTCCGGCAAGAAGCAGCGCGAGCTGGCCAAGGCCATCAAGCGCGCCCGCTTCCTGGCGCTGCTCCCCTATGTGCTGAACTGAGAGGAGCGGAACAATGGCAAACGTTGAACTGATCCTGCTCCAGCGCGTCGAAAAGCTGGGCCAGATGGGCGAGCTGGTGAAGGTGAAGCCGGGCTATGCCCGCAACTACCTGCTGCCGCAGGCCAAGGCCGTGCGCGCCACCAAGGCGAACAAGGAACGCTTCGAACGCGAGCGCTCCCAGCTTGAGGCGCAGAATCTGAAGCGCCGCGAGGAAGCCGAGCGCGTGGCCGAGCGCGTGGCCGGCCTGACCGTCACCCTGATCCGTCAGGCCTCCGAGGCCGGCGCGCTTTATGGTTCCGTCTCCAGCCGCGACATCGCCGAGGCCGCGACCGCCGGTGGCCTGACCATCGACCGCAACCAGGTGCTGCTGGTTCACCCGATCAAGACGCTGGGCATTTCCGCCGTGCGCGTCGAGCTGCACCCGGAAGTGCATATCGAGATCAAGGTGAATGCCGCCCGCTCCCAGGAAGAAGCGGAGAAGCAGGCCCGTGGCGAGACCATCGCCCCGGAAGAGGACGAAAAGCCCGAACTCGGGCCGCTTTTCGGCCAGGAAGAGGAAGAGCCGGCGGCCTGACCGGCACCCGACTCCGTCAAGACCCAAGGCTCCCGCGAAATTCGCGGGGGCCTTTTTTCTTGCATGACTACTTTTGCCAGTGGTTAATTACCAGTTATGTTCGGTCTTAAGACAAGGAGACTGACGTGATCTGGCTGTATCGAAAGATTCTGGATCGCTGCCTGGTCAAGCTAGTGCGGCGTGGAACATTCCTGGTGTTGTGGCCCGATGGGTCGCAAAGCGAATATGGCACACCTCCAGGATTTAAGGGCGGCATCCACATCAAGGATGACGCGACGGTTAAAAGACTGGCGCTCAACCCCGGCCTCGCCCTCGGCGAAGCCTATATGGACGAGACCCTGACCCCGGTGAACGGGACCATCCACGATGTGTTATGCGTGCTGATGGATAACCAGAACGACATTAACCTCCCCATTCTCACCATCGCGGAAACCGGCCGCAAATGGCTTCGCCCGATTCTTCAGGCCAACAACGCCATCCGCTCCAAGAGCAATGTCGCCCATCATTACGACCTGAACGGGCGGCTTTATTCCCTGTTTCTGGACCGCGACCGGCAATATAGCTGCGCCTATTTCACCTCCGACGATGTCACGCTGGAAGACGCGCAGCTCGCCAAGAAGCGCCATATCGCGGCCAAGCTGAAGCTGGACCGGCCCGGCCTGGAGGTGCTGGACATTGGCTGCGGCTGGGGCGGCATGGCACTGACCCTGGCCAAGGAGTTCGGCGCCAAGGTCACCGGCATCACCCTGTCCGAGGAGCAGCTCGCCGCCGCGCGCGCGCGCGCCAAGGAGGAAGGGCTGGAGGAGCGGGTGAATTTCGAGCTGATGGATTACCGGGCCATGCACCGGCAGTTCGACCGCATCGTTTCGGTGGGCATGTTCGAGCATGTCGGCGCGCCGAATTATGAAACTTTTTTCAGAACCGTGAAATCCTGCCTGAAGCCGGACGGTGTGGCGCTGATTCACTCCATCGGGCGGTTCGACGGGCCGGGGGCGACCAATCCCTGGATCACGAAATATATCTTCCCCGGCGGCTATTCCCCGGCCATGTCGGAAGTTCTGGCCGCGGTGGAGAAGACCGGGCTGCGCACCGCCGACATCGAGGTACTGCGGTTGCATTACGCCAAGACGCTGGCCCATTGGCGCCGGCGCTTCAACGCCAACCGGGACACCATCGCCTCCATCTACGATGAGCGCTTCTGCCGGATGTTCGAGTTCTATCTCTCCGGTTCGGAGCTGGCCTTCCGCCTTTCCGACCATATGAACTTTCAGATCCAGCTCGTGCGCCAGCAGGACGCGCTGCCGCTGACGCGCGATTATATCTTCGAGGCCGAGCGCCGGACCGCGCAATTTGCCTCCGCCGGGGAATGACGGCTAACAGGGGATCATGAAGCTCCCCTTCGCGCGGCCCAAAATCCCGGTTGTCCAGCTGCGCGGCATCATCGCCGCGCGGCCGGGCATGCTGAATCTGGAAGGCTGCGCCCCGGCCCTGGCGCGCGGCTTCGCCCTGGCCAAAAAGAGCCGCAAGCTGGTTCTGGCCATTGAAAGCCCCGGCGGTTCGGCCACGCAATCGGACCTGATCGGCCAGCGGATTCGCCGCAAGGCGGAAGCCGAAAAGATCGAAGTCACCGCCGTGATCGGCGATCTCGGCGCTTCAGGCGGCTACTGGCTGGCCTGCGCGGCGGATCGCATCTATGCCAGCCGCCTGTCCATCGTCGGCTCCATCGGGGTGGTGACGGAAGGGTTCGGCTTCAGCGAGTTCATCGCCCGGCACGGTATCGAGCGGCGCACCCTCACCGCGGGCGCACATAAACGCCGGAACGACATGTTCGCCCCCCGCCAGCCCGAGGACACGGCCTTCACCCAGGATTTGCTGGATGAGGTCCATGAGATGTTCAAGGATTGGGTGCGCGCGCGGCGCGGCGCGAAGCTGACCCAGGATGAATCGCAGATATTCGATGGCGGCTTCATGCTGGGCGAACGCGCCAAAACGCTGGGGCTGATCGACGGGTTCGCCGATGTCGAACAGGTGGTGAGGGAGTTGGGCGGTGAAAAGGCGAAGCCGGTCTGGCTGCGCCCCCGCCCGCCGCGCGGGCTGATGCGGCTGATCCTGCGCAATACCGTGGAAGCCGCCCTGGATGTGGCCGAGGAACGCGCCGCGACTCCAATATTGAGATAAATCGCATGCCTGAAACCAAAATGCTCACGGCGCGCCGCGCCCTGCCCGCCGACGCGCCCTTGTTCCTGCAAATGTGCCGGGATTTTCATATCGAGGACGGCTCCCCGCTGGACGAGGCGGGAGAGGCCACCATCGCCCATGTCTGCCGGGGCGAGCCGCTGGCGCCGGCCTTCCTGCTGGAATATGGCGGCGCGCCGGCCGGGTTTTTCCTGCTGACGCTGGGCTACAGCGTGGAAAATGGCGGCACGGACGGGTTCATAGACGATATTTATCTGCTGCCGCCCCTGCGCGGCCAGGGGCTGGGGCACAAGGCGGTGCAGCTCGCCATCGAAGCCGCGCGGGAGGTTGGAATCCGTGCCCTGCTGCTGGAGGTGGAGGCCCCGAATGAACGGGCCTATCATCTTTATTTGAAAATGGGGTTCGAGGACACCAAGCGCCGCCTGCTGCGCCAAGTGATCGCGGAGGAGTAAGCGGCGGCTTCGGACCAACGGCTCGCCGCCCCGCGCAAACGCGCGCCAGAGCCGTGAGCGGATGCCGGTTCAGCGCCAGACGGTCAGGCAGGCGATCGACAGCAGGATGAAAATCGCCGCCGCCACGTTCCAGAACAGGAATTTGGTGAACGCCCCCCAGCCTTTCCTGGCCGGAGCGTCGAAATCGATCGTGAAATCCGCCTGCGGCGCGGCACGGTCCGGCTGGGTTTGCATGGTGGTTCCCCCGTCCTCTTATGCCCGACGCTAAAACCAGCCCAGGCGGGTGGGCAAGTGGATTTTGCCGGCCCGCCGGCTCAGCCCACGGCCGCGCCGCCGCCTTGCAGCCGGAGCGCGAGCACGGCCAGCATGGCGGGATAGAGCTTATGCTCCTGTTCCAGCACACGGGCGGCCAGCATCTCCTCCGTGTCGTTGGGCAGCACCGGCACGCGGGCCTGGCCGAGAACAGGGCCCTCATCCATGCCTTCCGTCACCAGATGCACGGTGCAGCCATGCTCGGCCTCGCCCGCCCGAAGGGCGCGCTCATGCGTGTCCAGCCCCGGAAATTTCGGCAGCAGGCTGGGATGGATGTTGAGCATCCGCCCAGCCCAGCCCCCGACCAGCCAAGGGGTCAGCAGGCGCAAATAGCCGGCGAGACAAACGATTTGCACATTCCGCGCGCGCAGCGCCGCGTCGATGGCGCGCTCATGCGCCTCGCGGTCCTTGCCGAACGGCTTGGCCGGCACGGCGATGGCCTCGACCCCCAGCCCGCGCGCGATCTCCAGCCCCACCGCATCCGGCTTGTTGGAGAGCACCAGCACCACCTCCGCCGGGTAATCCGGCGCCTGGGCGGCCCGCACCAGCGCCTCCATATTGGAGCCCCGGCCGGAAATGAGAATCGCGACCCGCGTTTTCATTGGGCGAAGAGCTTGTCCTGACCCTCGACCACGAGCCCCTCTTGCGCCGTGACCTGGCCCAGCGGGAAGGGCTGCTCGCCCGCCGCGCGCAGCACCTCGGCGGCCTTGTCCGCGTCGGTGACGATCAACGTCATGCCAACACCACAATTGAACACGCGCAGCATCTCCTCCGCCGCCACATGCGCGGTGCGGGCCAGGAAGGGGAAGATCTCCGGCATCGCCCAGGGACCGTTCAGCCTGGCGCCGCAGCCTGGCGGCAGGGCGCGGGGCAGATTGCCGGGCAACCCGCCGCCGGTGATGTGCGCCGCCCCCTTGAGCAGCCCGGCTTTGTGCAGGGCCAGCATCGGCTTCACATAGATGCGGGTGGGGGTGGTGAGGAGATCGGCGGCGCGGCCGCCGAGAATCCGCGAGTCCCAGTCCAGCCCGGCATCCTTGAAGATCCGCCGGACCAGCGAGAAACCGTTGGAATGCACCCCCGAGGAGGGCAGCGCCAGAATCGCATCGCCCGGCCGCACATTGGCGGGCAACAGGGCGCCGCGCTCGGCGGCCCCCACGGAAAAGCCCGCGAGGTCGTAGTCGCCATGCGCGTACATGCCGGGCATTTCCGCCGTCTCGCCGCCCACCAGCGCGCAATCGGCCTGTTTGCAGCCTTCGGCGATGCCGGCGATGATCCGCTTGGCGGATTCGACATCCAGCGCGCCGGTGGCGAAATAATCCAGGAAGAAGAGCGGCGCGGCCCCCTGCACCACCAGATCGTTCACGCACATCGCCACCAGATCGATGCCGACATAGTCGTGGATGCCGGTTTCGATGGCGATTTTCAGCTTGGTGCCCACGCCATCGGTGGTGGAAACCAGCACCGGATCGGCAAAGCCCGCCGCCTTCAGATCGAACAAGGCGCCAAAACCGCCCAGCCCGCCCATGACCCCGGCGCGGTTCGTGGCCTTGGCCAGCGGCTTGATGGCGTCCACCAGCGCGTCACCCGCCTCAATATCCACCCCGGCATCCCGGTATGTCACGCTAGTCATGTCAGCCTCCGATGCGCTAAGCCAGCGCCATGGCGCTGCTTCAAATTTCCCGCGAAATCCCGCCGCCTTTCAACACAGGCAGGCGGGCCGCGCAATCTTCCGAGAGGGGCTGATGGGCGAAAACAACGCCGATATGCGGCGGTATCTGCGTGTGCAATGGCAACGCCTGGCCCTGCTGGCCGCCGTGCTGCTGTTGCTCTGGCTCAGCTTCCGGCTTTTCTCCTCCATCCTGATGCCCTTCGTGGTCGCGGCGGGGCTGGCCTATTTCCTGGACCCGATGGTGGTGCGGATGGAACGGATGGGCATCCGCCGCACCTTTGGCACGCTGCTGGTGCTGCTGGCCTTCGGGGTGGCGGTGATCCTGTTCATCCTGCTGCTCTATCCGGTGATCGCGGCACAGGCGGCGGCCTTCATCACCAATCTGCCCACCTATATCCAGACCATCCAGGCGGATTTCGCCAAGATGATGCAGGATGTGCAGCACCGCCTGCCCTATAGCCTGCGCATCAAGCTTCAGGACCTGGCCTCCAACCAGGCGGGCACGCTGGTCTCCTATGCCGGCAAGGCGGCGTCAAACATCATCGGCAGCGGTTTCGCGGTGGTGAACGTCCTGACCCTGCTGGTGGTGACGCCGATCGTGACCTTCTATTTCCTGCGGGACTGGCCGACGATCATCCGCCATGTGGATAATTGGCTGCCCCGGCCTTATGAGGGGCTGATCCGCGCCCAGGCGGTGGAGGTCAACAAAATCCTTTCCGCCTGGATTCGCGGCCAGGCCATTTGCTGCCTGGCGCTGGCGGCCATCTACGCCATCGGCCTCACCATCATCGGGCTGGATCTCGGGCTGATCGTGGGGCTCACCGCCGGCATCCTGTCCTTCATCCCCTATGTCGGCACGGTACTGGGCGGGGTGGCGGCCATTCTGCTCTCGCTCAGCCAGGATCAGGGCTGGCATGGCGTGATCGCGGTGCTGATCGTCTTTTCCATCGGCCAAGGGCTCAATGATTACATCATCCAGCCGCGTTTCCTGGGCGACAGGGTGGGGCTTTCCGCCGTATGGGTCATTTTCGCCCTGTTCGCGGGCGGGGCGGCGTTCGGGTTTCTGGGCATCATGCTGGCCGTTCCGGTCACCGCCACCTTGGGCGTGATCTCACGCTTCTGGCTGCGCCGCTATATGCAATCCCCGCTTTATCTCGACGCGCCGCCCGAATGAGGCAACTCACCCTTCCCTTTCTGGAGCTGACCCAGCTCTACACCGAAGACGATTTCTGTCCCGCCCCGTCCAACGCGGCGGCGCGGGAATGGCTGGCCCGGCCGGAAGCCTGGAGCAATGGCCGGCTGGTGCTCTGGGGCGAAGCCGGGTGCGGCAAGACACATTTGCTGCATGTCTGGGCGCGGGCGCATGGGGCGCGCATCCTCGAGGGCACGGGTCTGCGCGGGCTGGTCCGCCCGGAAGGCCCCGTGGCGGTGGACGACGCCGATCTGGTCCCCGAGCCCACGGCGCTGCTGCATCTGCTCAACGCCGCCGCCGAGGCCGGGGCGCCAGCACTGCTCGCCTCGCGCCAGCCGCCGATCCGCATGGGCTATAAGTTGGCGGACCTGACCAGCCGGTTGCGCGCTTCCGCCAGCATCGAGATCCGCGCCCCGGAGGATGAGCTGCTGGAAGCCCTGCTCACCCGCCTGGCGGCGGCCCGCCAGCTCAGCCTGCCGCTGCCCGCGCGCAACCTGCTGCTGCTGCATCTCCCCCGCGCCCCGGGCCATTACCGCGAGGCCGTGGCGCGGCTGGACCGGCTGGCGATGGACCGGGGCGCGCGCATCACCCGCGCCATGGCGATGGAAGTTCTGGCGGATATGGACGCGGAAGAGTAACATTTTATCTAACGATAACATGCCAACGCCCAAGAGCCCGCTATAACCGAGATCATGGACCAGCAGACCCACCCCCACCCCACCGAGCATCCGGCCGCGCCGGCCATCGGTCCGCACGACCCGGCCCGCTTCATCAACCGGGAACTGTCCTGGCTGGATTTCAATTTCCGCGTGGTGGGCGAGGCCCGCAATCCGCGCCATCCGCTGCTGGAAAGGCTGCGCTTCGTTTCCATCAGCGCCTCCAATCTCGACGAATTCTACTCCGTGCGCGTGGCCGGGCTGATCGGCCAGGCGCGCGCGGGCGTGCTGGAGCGCTCCGCCGACGGCCTGACCCCCGCGCAGCAATTGCACGCCATCAAGAGCCGTTCGCGCGAACTGATCAACGCCCAGCAATCCGCCTTCACCGAGCTACGGGCATTGCTGGCCACGGCCGGGCTGGTGGTGCTCGGCGCCGCCGAGCTGACCTCGGACGACGCCACCTTCCTGGACTCCTACTTCATGGAACGCGTCTTTCCCGTGCTCACCCCGCTGGCGGTGGACCCAGCACATCCCTTCCCCTTCATCCCGAACATGGGGCTCGTGATGGCGCTTTCCCTGGCGCGCGACGATGACCGCGGCCAGATGTCCGCCCTCATCCCGCTGCCCGGCCAGATCGAGCGCTTCATCCGCCTGCCGTCTCCAGAAGGGCCGATCCGCTTCATTCTGCTCGAAGAACTGGTGGCGATGAACATGGGGCGGCTTTTTCCCGGCTTCTCGGTGCAGGGCACCGGCCTGTTCCGGCTGATCCGCGACACGGATGTGGAATTCGAGGAGGAGGCCGAGGATCTGGTCCGTTCCTATGAAAGCGCTCTGAAGCGCCGCCGCCGGGGGGTGGCCATCCAGCTCACCATCCAGGCGGACATGCCCGAGGATCTGCGCGAGCTGGTGATCGACGCGGTGGAGGTGCCCGCGGAAGAGGTTTACGCCGAATCAGGATTGATCGGGCTGGTCGATGTCAAGCAGTTGATCGTCGATGACCGGCCGGACCTGCTCTTCTCGCCCTATACGCCCCGGTTTCCCGAACGCATCCGCGATTTCGCGGGGGATTGTTTCGCCGCCATCCGGGCCAAGGATATTCTGGTGCATCACCCCTTCGAGAGTTTCGACGTGGTGGTGCAATTCCTCCGCCAGGCGGCGATCGACCCGGCGGTGGTGGCGATCAAGCAGACACTCTACCGCACCAGCCGGGACAGCCCCATCGTCAAGGCCTTGATCGAGGCGGCCGAAGCCGGAAAATCCGTCACCGCGATGGTGGAGCTGAAGGCGCGTTTCGACGAGGAAGCGAATATCCGCCTGTCCCGCGCGCTGGAGGCCGCCGGCGTGCAGGTGGTCTTCGGCTTTGTCGGCTTGAAGACCCACGCCAAGCTCTCCTACGTGGTGCGGCGCGAGGGCGGCTCCCTGCGCGCCTACGCGCATTTCGGCACCGGCAATTACCACCCGATCACCGCCCGGATTTATACCGACCTCTCCTTCTTCACCTGCGACCCGGCGCTGACGCGCGATGCCGCGCGGCTGTTCAACTACATGACCGGCTATGCGCGGCCGGAGACGATGGAACAGCTCGCCTTCTCGCCCCTGACCACGCGCAAGACCATCGGCACGCTGATCGACACCGAAATCGCCAACGCCAAGGCGGGCAAGCCGGCGGGGATCTGGCTGAAGATGAACTCGCTGGTGGATGCCAAGCTGATCGACCATCTCTATGAAGCCAGCCAGGCCGGCGTGCCCATCCAGGCCGTGGTGCGCGGCATTTGCTGCCTGCGGCCCGGGGTGCCCGGTCTTTCGGAAACGATCAAGGTGAAATCCATCGTCGGGCGGTTTCTGGAGCATGCGCGCATCTGCGTGTTCGCCGACGGGCACCCGATGCCGGCGCGCCAGAACAAGGTGTTCATCTCCAGCGCCGATTGGATGGAGCGGAACATGGATTACCGGGTGGAAACCTTCGTGCCCATCCATAACCCCACCGTGCATGCGCAGATCCTGGACCAGATCATGGTGGTGAATCTGCGCGACGACGCGCAAAGCTCCGAACTGCACGAGGATGGCGGCTGGACGCGCGTGACCCCCGGCGACCCGCCAGCCTCGGCGCATGAGTATTTCATGACGAACCCCTCCCTCTCCGGCCGGGGCTCGGCCTTGCATGGCGGCCTGCCGGTGGAGCGGAACAGGCCGAAATATAAGCGCCGGGTGGATTAGCGAACGGCGCCTCCCCCGCTTGGCGCCCTGGCGGCGAAATCCACCCGGGCAGATCACGCGAGGCTGGATTTTTACTTGCCCCTGTGCCATACGCCGCCTCGGCCTGAAAAAGCCAAGCCGTCCTAGCTCAGTTGGTAGAGCAACTGATTCGTAATCAGTAGGTCGCCGGTTCGATTCCGGCGGACGGCACCAGTTTTATCAGACATCTCAATAGATTGTTTGTTCCTTCGGGATAATTCCGGACATGATCTGGATAAATCTCCGCAAACTCGATTGGCAGATCACCGCTCAGATCAGGGATTTCCACAAGAGCTTGCTTGGCGGCGGCGCCAACCGCCTGACCGATCGGCAACTCCTGGACTGGCTGCGCAGCGAGGTGCAAAGCGCCGCGCTCGCGGCTTTCTGGCTTCAGGATGAATGGATGCTGGGCGGGGCAGTCACGGCCCCGGCGGCTTCGCTCTCCCCGCCACCGGCGGCGCTGCCCGTGGCGCAATGGACCGTCAAGCACAAGATCGAAGCGATGTTCGAGGCCATTCCAGGCCATCTGGGCCCGGCGGTGCGGGCACAGTTCGAAGCCTTTCTCACGCCACGGAATCTCACCATTATGGTTGGATTTCTGGCGGCCGGGTTAGCCGTCCAAGCACTTCCCGGCGCGGACGCGGTGGCCGATGCGATCATCGCCGGCTTGGCCTATGCCATGTATGGCTGGGCCGGGCTGGTGGCCGGGTATGAATTCACCAAGGCGGTGATTCAAGCCGGACAGGCGGACAGCCAGGCCGAGATCGACCAAGCGGCACAGAAAGCGGCTAATGCGTTGGTGGTGCTGGGCGGCACGGTGTTTCTGGCGAAATTGGTTGAAAAAATAAAGGTCGATAGCGGGAAAGAACCCGCGAAACCGGCCAGGACCGAGCCGTTGAAGAAACCGGCCCCAAAGCCATCGGTGCCAGAATCCACAAAACCGAACCCGTTTTTGCCAAAAAATAGGCACGACCGAGCCGGGAGCCGTGTCATGGACGCCCGAATTGCAAACACAAATGGATGCCGCGAATGCAAGAGGAGCTATGTCCGCGCCCGGCTATCCAGACTTGCCCGCCAACGTTTCTCAGACCTTCTCGGAGGCCGTTCCTTGGAATGGTGATGATCCAGAAAACGGGTATGATACTATTCATCGAGTTATTGGTGATGAAGATACGGCCAATGGGTCTTATTGGGCAGAAGGTAATGACGTTCCCAACACCGAGGCTGAATGGCGTTCAGATTTTGCAGTCAGGAACGACTGGAATGGCGATGGGGGATATGTGACATCGCCGACTAAAGGTTTGAGAGGATGGATAGGACCGGCAGCGCCACAAATGTCAAGTGACGAATCGAGTGTCTTGCTTGGCAATGGGCAACAAATATGGATACCGAGGGATTCGGCTTCTCCGTCAAGTCCGATCCCAACGCCTTGGAATGGCGGTGGAAACTAAAAAATGCAATATCAAGAGCTTTGTATAAAAATCGAAAATCTTAAAAAACTCATGCTTGCCACAGTTGATTTCGAGCAACCGTATAAGCCGGTTACGAACTGCGTGGAATACCTTGATGTCATTGAGAACAAGTTAAAAAACCTGGACGAATCTTCTGAACCAAAGGTTAGATTTGGGGCCTTGATGAGCATCGTTCAAATGGCGCGTGGTCTATATGATACCGTTGATTGGTATAACTATCCGAAAGTGGATACCGCGATCACGGATATAAAAAAATAGCAGAAGGCATTATCAAAGCAGAAAATTTATGGCCCATTCCAAAGAAAAACACATCTCTTTGATGGCTTTGAGAGGACCAGAAGTCATCGGCCCTGGCATTGAGGAAGAATACGCCGATGCGATGGAGCGCATCGTCTTTCTGCTGGACGCCTTCAAGGACTATCCCGCCTCGAACGACACCGCGCATGGCCGCGTGGTGTATCAACTTCGCTGGCTCAAGCAGGAGATCGACGCGCAGCGCTTGCCTGTCCCCGTGCATAAGAGCTGGATCGGCACGCTTTGCTATGTCGTCGGTTCCTGCGAGGTGGACGACACCAAGGAAATCGCCAAAGCGTTGGGTGAACTCACAGTGATCCTACAAGGGCCCGGCCTGCTCAAGCCCCGGCATTTTCCAGTCATCGCGGCGCAGATCGACGATCTGGTGGCGGATATTCATCTCTTTGGAGATCCGCTGACATCGGAGGAAACGCAACTTGTCACCGATCTGGAAGAGGTCGCCAAGGGAATTCGATCCGGCCAAATCATTCCTCCGTTGACCGTGCCAAAAGGCATTCATCCTCTGCGTCTTGCTTTAATTAACACTGAGAGATTCATGCCCTTCCCGAGGATGTATCTAGGACGTTCTCTAGCTCGGCGACTCCATGGAGCGGAGACGATACGGGGACTATTTCACGGGTTATCGGTGCAGAAAGCAATCCAAATGAAGAATTCTGGGCGCCGGGTGTGCCGCCTTCGACAGAAGAAGAGTGGCGAGCAGAAGCGGCAGTGCTAAATAATTGGAATGGCGATGGTGGTTATGTGACTTCTTCCACTGCGGGACTAAAAGGCTGGATTGGTCAGGCGGCACCTCAAATATCCAGCGATGGCGTCAATGTGTTACCTGGGCAAGGCACACAAATCTGGATTCCTGCCGGTTCTGCGTCTCCATCAGCTGTTTTGGCTACACCATGGAATACTGGACCTTAAAATGCCTACATATTCCGATCTGCAAAATAAATTGAAATATCTAAAGGATGCTATGCTCCGTTCTGTAGACTTTACTAAGCCTTACCAGAACATTTTCAGCCAGGTTGAGTTCATAGACCTTCAAATCAAAAGAGTATCCTCACTCTCAGATGAGGCTAAGAGAGAACTAAGATTTGGCTATCTAATGTCAATAGTTCAAATGCCGAAATATTTATATGACGATATGAATTGGAGAGACTATCCAGAAGTTGATTCACTGATAAACGATTCAATCAATATAGCCAAAAATCTTATCGAGACAGAAAAATTGTAGACTTCTCATGATTCCCATCGCCCCCGACATCATCGGCCCTGGCATCGAGGAAGAATACGCCGATGCGATGGAGCGCATCGTCTTTCTGCTGGACCACACCCGCCATAGCGCTTGGCGCCCCGGCGCATATTGCACCCACAGGCGGCTCTTCAGGCGCGAAAGCTTTCTTTAAGAGCCGCCAACATATCGCCTTTTGTATTAATTTGATCGTAGATCGAATCCAATGCCATATCGTCCATGACACGTGTTTTCCGCGGAATGAAGACAACACCCAGATTTGGATAATCATGGTCGACACAGTCGTAACCATTATGCCCAAGGGACAAAAGCTCCCTGCCCAGAACACGGGGGCGTAGATTCTTCTCATCAAAGAGCTTTTCCATCGGTATGTCGCTGACAGATGTTCCCTGCTGAGCAACATGAACCTCTTTGCCCGTATCTATCGCTCCCCTGACAAACGCATCATTGCATAACAAGCTCCATGCCATTTCATAAAGCACGCTTCCCTCCGAGATCATGTTATTTTGCAATATATCTCTAACATAATCGTTAAGCGCGTGAGCGGCCTGGCTTTCGGATGGGTCCGTTTTCCATCTCTGATCGACCCACTCCGAACTCGGCGGAAGTTTCGCGAACAGATTTTTCCCCGCTGGACGGAAATTATACAGCATCGAGGGCGTCCAAACCGACTTGCTATCGCCGAGCACAAGAAAATCCAGCGGCGAGAAATAAGAGCCTATATACGCATCCAGAACCGCGTCTTTCTGCTTGCTTGAGAGCAGCTGATATTTCGGATTCCTGGCATAATATTTATAGGCTAGATTTCTTACGGAAACACGAGAGGTTCCAATAATACCAGACATAACCCGACTCCCCCCTCGGTTTTCATCATGACCATTGCCGTCATGCACAGAGCGAATCATATCATCAAGAAAACAATTTCGGCAACCATGCCTCAACGGGTTGGCCGGCCGAGCACGCAACCATATCGGCACCCGGCTCCCTACCCTCCGCGCAACCGCCCCGCGCTTGCCAGCAACACGTCCCCAAGCGTCGTCACGGCATCCCGCCCGCCATAGCTGCCGCCCAACACCATGAACTCGACCGGCCCCAGCGTCGGCAGCCCGCAAGGCGGCAGTTCGGCCAACCCCGGCGGGATCAGTTGCGCCGCCAGCGGCACCACCCCCAGCCCGGCCATCGCCGCCGCGCGCAGCCCGCTCAGGCTACCGCTGGTGCAAGCCACCCGCCAGCGCCGCCCCACCCCATCCAGCACCGCCAGGGCGCGCTGGCGCGTCATGCTCGGCGGCGGGTAGATCACCAGCGGTAGCGGCGCTTCGGCATCCGGCACAACCCCTAGCCGCCCCACCCAACGCAAATCATCCACCCACGCCCTGCGCCCGCGCATATCTCCCTCGCGCCGCTTGGCCAGAATCAGATCCAGTTGCCCGGCATCGAAGCGGTCGTACAGCACCTCGCTTAAACCCACGGTCAATTCCAGATCCACCTCCGCGTGGCGCGCGGTGAAGTCCGCCAGCACCTCCGGCAGCGCCGAAAACACGAAATCCTCGGACGCGCCAAACCTCACCCGCCCGCGCAGCGCCCCGCCCTGAAGATACCGCCTGATCCCCGCATTCGCCTCCAAAGCCCGTTTGGCGAAAGGCAGCACCGCATCGCCATCCGGCGTGGTGGTCACGCTGTGCGTGTCTCGCGCCAGCAGCCTGCGCCCTGTTTGCGCCTCCAGCCGGGCCATATGCTGGCTGACGGTGGACTGGCTCACCCCCAGTTGCCGGGCCGCCGCGGAAAATCCTCCCGCCTCCACCACCGCCACGAAGCTGCGCAGCAAGGAGGGGTCGAGCAAAGCATCCATTCTGTTGTGCCTATCATGAAATCGAATAACAAATATCGCTGTTATTTCACCTGCGAAAGCGCAAAAACCGCTCCCGGCGTAAGGAGTGCTGCGCGATGGATGGCGAAACAACACGGCATGCCCTGAAATTGGCGGCGGTCACGCTGCTGGTGGGCGTCGCGGGCGGCATTGGCGGGGGCGGCATGGCATTGCTGCTGCATCTGGTCCAGCACATCGTCTATGGGTACAGCCTGGAGGATCTGGTGGGGCCGGAGAGTTTTCTGCGCGGCGTCAGCACCGTATCGCCCTTGCACCGGCTGCTGGCCCTCACCGCCGCCGGGCTGGTGGCGGGGCTGAGCTGGTGGGCGGTCTATAATCGCGGGGCCAAGCTGGTCAGCATCAAAACCGCCGCCGCCGCCGGCAAGCCCATGCCCTATGGCAGCACCACCGCCCATGCGGTGTTGCAGATCGTCACCGTCGCCATGGGGTCGCCCTTGGGGCGGGAGGTGGCCCCCCGCGAGATCGCCGCCATCCTCACCCAGAAACTGACCGGCTGGGCCGGTATTTCCGGGGAAGACGCCAAAACCCTGCTCGGCTGCGGCGCGGGGGCGGGGCTGGCGGCTGTGTATAACGTGCCTCTGGGCGGCGCCGTGTTCGCGCTGGAAGTGCTGATCCTGCGCATGGATGCGAAATCGATCCTGATGGCGCTCTCCACCTCCTGCATCGCGGCGGTCCTCGCCTGGTCCGTGCTGGGGAATGAGCCGCAATATCACATTCCCGCCTTCAGCCTCTCCGTGCCGCTGATGATGCTGTGCGTGCTCAGCGCCCCGTTCATCGGTTTGGCCGGGCATGGCTTCAACCGCTTCACCGCCGCCATGCGCAAAAACATGCGCACGGATGGCTGGCTCATCTGGCGCTGCCTGGCGGTGTTCACGCTCATCGGGCTGGCGGCCATGGCGTTTCCTCAACTGCCCGGCAACGGCAAGGGGCCCATCCAGCTCGGCTTGGACAGCGCGATCCCGCTGCATCTGGGGCTGGCCTTGCTGGCGTTGAAGGTGGCGGCCATCGGCGGCGCGCTCTGGGCCGGAGCGGAGGGCGGCGTGCTCACGCCGGGCCTCACCGTCGGCACATTGCTATCCACCCTGCTGGTGCTGGGCTGGAACGCCATCTTGCCCGCCATTCCGCCCGGCGCCTTTGTGCTGGCGGGAGCGGCGGCGTTTCTGGGGGTTTCGATGGAAATGCCCTTCACCGCCGTGGCGCTGATGTTCGGCTTCACCCATGTCGGGCAGACTTTCCTGGTGCCGTTGATCCTCACCACCGCCATCGCCAGCGCCACGGGGCGGGCGGTTCCCGTGCTCGGCGCGGCCTATGCGCGCGGGCGCAGCCGCGCGCGGGCGCGCGCTGCTTCCCTGGGCAGGCCCAGCTCCCCATAAACCAAGGCCAGGGCGGTGTTGGCGGGCACTGAGTCGGGATGGTAGCCACGCCGGATCTCCAGCATTTGCTGCGCGGTCGAATAACGGCCCGAGCGGATCATCGAATCCAGCAGCACCTGCTCGAACAAATCGCGCTGGGCGTGGCTGCCGCCCGCTTCCATGATCCGTGAAATCGCCGCCCCCATCCGGGCGACCACCTGCTCATGCGCCCCGCGGGCATGGGCCACCAGCCCCTCGCACGCCGGAACGGCGACATCTTCCCAAATGCTTCGCACAAAAAGCGGCGCCGTCCGGGCGAAGGCATGGAGATTGTCCATGAGCTCATCCGCCTCGGCATATCCGGCGCGGGCCAGCCCATAGACATACTGCATCGTGATAAACGGCTGCACGAAATCGTTGGTCCGCCCCTTCATATGCTCGGCGACATCCCGCCAGCGCTCCCCGACATCCACGCCGGCCAGCTCCAAGCGCAGCAGCAACGAGACCGCGCCGATCTGATCCTGCGAATATTCCTTCCAGATGCCCCAGACATGCCGGTCGTAAAGCGCCAGCGTATCCTCATAGCGGCCGAGCGAGATGTAATTGAGCGCCAGATGCCACCAATTATGCGTGGACATGAAGGAATTCAGGTCGGTCCAGTTGGTGGAGGCTTCCTCCAGAAACGCCACCCCGGCCTCGATGCGCCCCGTGGTCAGGAACACATGCGCCAGGGCGTGCTGCGCCCAAGGCTCCTTGCGCTTCAGCTCGATGGCCCGCCAGGCCGCCTTTTCGGCTTCGGGCAGCAAATGGCATTGCTCATACCCGAAGGCGACCAAACCGTGCATGTAGGGAATGTCGAGATTGCTCTCCTCGACCGTTTCGGCGATGGCCAGCATCCCCGCGGCATTGCCCAGGTTGAAATGATGATATTGCGCGGTCTTCACCATCGCCAGATCGCGCGGATAGGCCTGTGCGATCATGTCCGCGATCTTCACCGCCCTGGGAATATCATTATCGACCCAGGCGCGCGTCGCCGCGACCGTCATGCGCTCACGCTCGCTGGCTCCCGGCGCGGCGCGTTCCGCCGCTTCCAGGAACGGGCGGGCCAGATTCGGCGCCTCCTGGCTTTCCAGAAACATATAGAACAAGGCGGCATAGGCATTGGGCAGGCAGGCCTCGGGCTCCGCCTCGACGGCCTTGAGGATATTGGCGGCCTTTGTCTCGTAACCGAGAAACCCCTCGATGAAATCATCGATCCCCGCGACAGTCCCGGCCTCGCCGACGCTCAAGCCATTTCCCAGCCAATCAGTCCGCATCGATTCCCCCTGGATATGAAAACAACCGCGGCCGGGCCGTACGCGCCACGCCGGATAGGCCGCTACCCCGCCGCCAATGGCATGGCGCCCTCGTGGGTCAGGCCGCTGGCCTCCTTCAGCCCCACGCCGGTCAACCCCCGGCGCAGCGCCTCGCGCATCAGCCAGGCCAGCATGTCGGCGGCGGCGCCGTAAGACAGCCCCCCATGCGCATGCACGTTGGAGATGCAGTTGCGCGCGGAATCCAGCGTGCCGCGCTTCGGGTTGAAGGTGAGATAGATGCCCAGGCTGTCGGACACCGTCAGCCCGGGCCGCTCGCCGATCAGCACCGCCACCAGCTTCACCCCCAGCGCCTCGCCAATATCGTCGCCCAGCGCCACCCGCGCCTGGGTGGCAATGATGGGCGGGGCCAGCTTGAAGCCTTGCAGCCGCTCCGTCACGGTTTCCAGCATCGGCACGGCATTCTGCATCACCGCCGTGGCGGACAACCCATCCGCGATCACCAGCGCCGCATCGTAATCCCCCTTGGGCAGCACGGGCAGGCAATCCGGCGCCAGGCGGCGGCCCAGATCCGGGCGGCGCAGATAGGTTTCACGGTCGCGCGCCTCGCTATGCACCTCCAGGGCGCCGGGCAGGGCGGCGCGCAGCGTGGCCACGTCCAGCCGTGTATGCACGGCGTCCCGGGCCATGGCATGGGCGAACTGGAAATCCAGCACATCGCCAATCCTCATCGCATCGCCGGCGCGGCCCAGCCCGATGCGCGCGCGCGTGGCCTGGCGCAGCCGCGCCCAGGGATCCTTGGCGGCATCCTCAGGCGGCATCGCGCGTCTCCGCCACCAGCAGGCGCGTTTGCGCCTTGTTCTGCGGCCCAGGCAGGCGCATGCGGCCCTTGGCGTCGAGCATCTCCATCTTTTCCAGCCAATCCTCGAATTCCGGCGCCGGGCGGGCATTGAAGGTGGAGCGCAGATAGAGCACGTCGTGATAAGAGAGGCTCTGGTAATTCAGCATCACATCGTCCGCCCCCGGCACGGCGATGATGAAGGACACCCCGGCGGCGGTGAGCAGCGTCATCAGCGTGTCCATGTCGTCCTGATCGGCCTCGGCATGGTTGGTATAGCAGACATCGCAGCCCATGGAGACGCCGAGCAGCTTGGCGCAGAAATGATCCTCAAGCCCGGCGCGGATGATCTGCTTGCCGTCATAGAGATATTCCGGGCCGATGAAGCCCACCACCGTGTTCACCAGCAGCGGCGAGAATTCCCGCGCCACCGCATAGGCCCGCGCCTCGATGGTCTGCTGGTCCACGCCAAAATGCGCGCCCGCGGAAAGCGCCGCCCCCTGGCCGGTTTCAAAATACATCGTATCCTGCCCGACGGTGCCGCGCTTGAGCGCCTGAGAGGCCTCATATGCCTCGCGCAATATGCCGAGATTGATGCCAAACCCCTCATTCGCGGCCTGCGACCCGGCGATGGACTGAAACACCAGATCCACCGCGCCGCGCGCATTCATCACTTCGATGGCGTTGGTGACATGGGTGAGCACGCAGGTCTGGGTCGGGATTTCGTAGCGGGCGCGCAGATCGTCCAGCATGGAAAGCAGGGACAGGCAGTTCTGCACGCTGTCGGTGGCCGGGTTGATGCCGATCACCGCATCGCCCGTGCCGTACAGCAGCCCATCCAGCGTGGAGGCGGCGATGCCCTTCAGATCGTCCGTCGGGTGGTTGGGCTGCAAGCGCGAGGAGAGCCGGCCCGGCAGCCCGATGGTATTGCGGAATGCCTTGACGACCCGGCATTTTCGCGCGACGGCGATGAGATCCTGGTTGCGCATCAGCTTGGAGGCGGCGGCGGCCATCTCCGGCGTAAGACCCTGCGCCAAGGCGGCGAGCGTGGCGCTGTCCACCTCGTAGGAGAGCAGCCAGTCCCGGAACTGCCCGACGGTCATGTGCGCGACCGGACGGAAAGCCTCCTGATCGTGCCGGTCGAGGATCAGCCGCGTGACTTCGTCCGTCTCATAAGGGATCAACGGCTCTTCCAGGAAGAGTTTCAGGGGCAGATCCGCCAGCACCGCCCGCGCGGCCACGCGCTCGGCATCGGAGGCGGCGGCGAGCCCGGCCAGTTCATCGCCCGAACGGCGGGCGGAGGCGCGGGCCAGCACGGTTTTCAGATCGGCGAAACGGTAGGTCTCACCCCGGAAGGCATGCGTGTAATTCCCCATGCCACATGGAAACACCCGATTTTATTGCCACGCAATATAAATTAGCACCCGGAAGATGTTTTAAGAGCGGGCATCAGCCCGCCATCATGCCGTGGATCTTTTTCGCCAGCCCGTCCAGCGAGAACGGCTTGGTGATGATCTCCGTGCCGAGATCCTTGCCATTGGCTTCGATATAATGGGCATAACCGGTCATGAACAATATCTTCAGTTCCGGGCGCAGGCGTTTCGCGGCCCCGGCCAGTTCGCGCCCGCTCTGGCCGGGCAGGGTGATGTCCGTCACCAGCAGGTCGACCCGGGCCGGAGAGTTCAGAATCAGCGCGGCGGCGGCGGCATCCTCCGCCTCGATGATGTCATAGCCCTGCTCTTCCAGGGTTTCCGCGACGAGCATGCGGATGACCGGCTCGTCATCGACCACCAGAACGGTTTTGCCCCTTGGCTGCGATACCCATGACTGTCCCATGCCGCCCCCTTATCGTTGCCTAAACGCAACCTATCCCGTCATGACGCGGCACTTCAAGCACCGCCTCGCCAAATGGCCGCGCGCTCATGAAGCGGGCCTGGTGAGTTCGTAGAGCGCCACCGCGCCGGCGGCGGAGACATTCAGGCTCTCCATGCCGCCGGGCATGGAGAGGGCACAGATTTCATCGCAGGTTTCGCGCGTCAGGCGGCGCATGCCCTCCCCCTCGCTGCCCAGCACCAGGGCGACACGCCGCCCGGAAAAAGCCTCGCCGCGCAGCCGCGACGGCGCCTGGCCATCCAGCCCCACCACCCAGATGTCGGCGGATTTCAGCACGATCATCGCGCGGGAGATGTTGGTGATGCGCAGCAGCGGGATCGTCTCCAGCGCGCCGGAGGCGGCCTTGGCGAGCGCGCCGGTTTCCTCCGGCGCGTTGCGGTCCTGCGCGATGACGGCGCAGGCGCCGAAGGCCTGGGCCGTGCGCATCAGCGCGCCGACATTGCGGGGATCGAAAATCTGGTCCAGCACCAGGATGGGGCCTGGGCGTTGCAGCGCGTCCAGCAGGGCCGGGGCGGAAAGCTGGTCGGCCAGCAGGGCGATGCCCTGATGCACGATGCCCGAGCCGGGGCGCGCGCCGAGAATTTGGTCGATCGTCTCGCGCGGGACGATTTCCGGATGGATCGGCCAGGGCGACGGGCATTCCGCCGCCAGCGCGGCCTGCGCCTCCTCGGTGAGGACCAGCCTGCGGAACAGGCGGGCCGGATTCTTCAGCGCCGCCGCCACCGCATGGGTGCCATAAAGCCATACCGAGCCCGCCGGGGCGCTGGGGCCGCGGCGGTCCTGACGCTCACCGGCGCGCACGGGACGCCCGCCGCCGGAAGGCGCCGACCGGTCCGCGCCGCGAGGACGCTGCCTTGAACCGTTTTTACCGTGATGCGGGCGATTTTGACTCATGCCCCTCAACTATCTCCGAGCTCGCGCGTTGACAACCGACCCCCACCCGTTGCATGAGGCCCCACGCGGAAGGGTGCCCGAGTGGCTAAAGGGGACGGACTGTAAATCCGTTGGCGTGCGCCTACGTTGGTTCGAATCCAACCCCTTCCACCATCCCCGCAAAAACTTCCAATGTTTTCAAATTGTTGCGCGGCTGTTTGTCACAACCAGCCGGCAAATGAGGCCGCCTGTCTCTTGCATTCCGGCGGGTCCAAAAGCCCCCGCGTTTCCGCTGCCGGCATTTTCATGCGCTTGACCTGGCCAACGATGGAAAGCCGCAACGATTTAACCGGCTATTTACGCCGCGGCGCTGAGGCAAAGCCTGTCAGGGCCTCGAATAATATGGCGCGCGCCACGGCCAGCCCCCGCGCCAGCCTGCCGCCATCTTCCGCCAGCACGCGCAGCACCATGCCCGCGCGGTTGGGCAAGGGAGACAGCCCCGCGCGACAGCCCGTAGCCTCGACCGCATGGCGAAGCGCGCTCTCGCCAAGTTCGCCGTTCAGCAGATAGGCGGTGCCGAAGGCCCTGAAACGCCCCAGCGGCGATGCCATGGCGTCCATCTCATCCTCCAGCCTCACCACGCCGCGTTCCCGGACCAGGGGCCTGCCGGTGGCGGTTTCCACCAGCAATTCGGTGCCGTAGCGCCCCTTCCAAAATGTTGCGCCCGCCTGGGTGGTGAGAATCGCACCATCCATGCACAAGGCGCGCGCATCCTCTGGCAACGTCACATGCAGCCTGGTGCTGATATTGGCGTTGGGAAACAGAATGAAGGGATCTGGCGTGTAAAGCCCCGTGCTGCCCGGCGCGAGGCGCAAGCGGGTTTCCGTTCTGGCCGCGCCGCCACGCGCATCGCGCACCAATGTGGCCGCCTGGGTGGTGACTTCCACCGCCGCGTTTCGCCCCAACGTCAGATCGAGCCTCAGATCCTCCCCCCGGTACAGGCCGCCTGAGGAAGATTGCAGATAGAGCGTGGCAAAATCCGGCCGCTCCCGGTCCAGATAGAAGGGACGGGTGAGATGGAAGGGATAAGCGACATGTTGCCTTTGCAGGCGCGTGACGCCCTGCAACCGGGCAAATTCCAGATGGGCGAGACTCATGCGGCCGACCGGCGCCTTATCGCAACATATATCTTCGCCCCAAGGGAACTTCCGTCAATGGTTCGCAGCTGGCCAGCTCTCCATCGACAAACACATCGAATGTCTCCGCATCCACACGGATATCCGGCAGGGCCGTGTTGTGCAGCATGTCCGCCTTGGTGAGGTTGCGCGTGCCGCGCGCGGGCAATTGCATTTTGTTCAGCCCGAGTTTTCCGGCCAGCCCATCCTGAAGCGCGTAAGGATGCACGAAACAAGCCGACAGCGCCGAGGCCGCGCGGCCGAAGGCCCCCCATTGCGGGCGCAGCAGCATGGGTTCACAACTCATCAAGGACGCCGCGCTGTCGCCCATCACGCCCCACGCGATGAAACCGCCTTTTACCACCAGCTCGGGTTTGATACCGAAAAAAGCCGGTTTCCAGATGACGATGTCCGCGAGTTTTCCATCCTCCAGCGACCCGACATGATCAGCCACGCCAAAACTGCGCGCGGCATTGATGGTATATTTGGCGAGATAGCGTTTGATACGCGCATTATCACCGAGGCTCGGCCGCTCCTCCGGTAATTTGCCGCGCTGCGCCTTCATTTTCGAGGCCAGCTGCCAAGTCCGGCAGATGACCTCATGGATGCGCCCCATGCCCTGGCTGTCCGAGCCGAGCATCGAGATGGCGCCGAGATCGTGCAAGACATCTTCCGCGGCGATGGTCTGGGCGCGAATGCGGCTCTCCGCGAAGGCCACATCCTCCGGCACGCGCGGATTGAGATGATGGCAGGTCATCGTCATGTCGAGATGCTCGTCGAACGTATTGACGGTGTAGGGGTTGGTCGGGTTCGTCGAGCTGGGCAGACAATTCGCGAGGGAGGCGACACGGATGATATCTGGCGCGTGGCCGCCGCCCGCCCCTTCCGTGTGGTACATATGGATGGTGCGCCCGCCAATGGCGGCCAGCGTGTTCTCCACAAAGCCGCTTTCATTCAATGTATCGGTATGCAGTTGCACCTGAAAATCATGCTCGTCGGCGAACCCCAGACAGGCATCGATGGCGGCGGGCATCGCCCCCCAATCCTCATGGATTTTCAAGCCGACGCAGCCGGTCATCAACTGCTCGCGCAGCGCCGCCGGTTTGTGCGTGTTCCCGCGCCCGAGAAAACCGAAATTCACCGGCCAGGCCTCGGCGGCTTGCAACATGCGCGCGGTGTTGAAGGGGCCTCCGGAATCGATGCCCACCGTGATCGGCCCCAGCGAACCGCCGAAGAGCGTGGTGATGCCCGACGCAATGGCGTGATCCGGCAGGGCCGCGCTATCGAAATGCACATGCACGTCGATTCCACCGGCGGTGGCGATGAGGCCCTCGCAGTCGCGCACCGTGGTGCCAGCGGATGGGATGAGACGCGGATCCACCCCATCCATGATCGCTGGGTTGCCCGCCTTGCCGATGCCGACGACGCGACCATCGCGGATGCCGATATCGCCCTTGACGATCCCGATCACGGGATCGATGACGACGACATTGCAAAGCAGCATGTCCAGCGCGCCTTGCGCGCTGGTTATGCCCGGAACCAGCGCGATGCCATCCCGCAGCGTCTTGCCGCCGCCATGCAGGCATTCATCGCCATAAACCGCATGGTCATGCTCGATGACCGCGATCAGCCCGGTATCGCCCAGGCGAATGCCATCGCCCGTGGTGGGACCATAAAGGGCGGCATATTCAGCACGCGTGATCTGCACCATCCATCAGGCTCCCTTAAAACCACGGGCACGGGCGCGCGCCAGCGCCTGCCGCTTGGTCGCGTCGTCGGCTGGACCATCGGTCAGGTTATTCAGCCCACTCATCACCTGGGTGCCGCCGAACGGCACGAGGGTGACCACCCGGCCCTGCCCTGGCTCAAACCTCACCGCCGTGCCCGCCGGAATATCCAGCCTTTTGCCAAAAGCTGCCTGTCGGTCGAAATCCAATGCTGGATTTACCTCGAAAAAATGATAATGCGAGCCGATCTGCACAGGTCGGTCGCCCGTATTCACCACCTCAAGTTCCGTGCGCGGACGGCCCGCGCCAAGTTCGATCATGCCTTCGGCTGGAATGATCTCACCGGGCGGCTCGGGGTCTGGCATATCCTCCGGGCCAGGGCGGATCGGATCGTGCACCGTTACTAACTTGGTGCCATCCGGGAAGAAACATTCGATTTGCAGGATGGTGAGCATGGCGGGCACACCGGGCAGAACATCCCCGGCGGTGAGAATTTGCGAGCCCCACCCCATCAGCTCCGCCACACCGCGGCCATCGCGCGCGGCTTCCAGCAATTCATCGCTGATCAGCGCCACGGCTTCGGGATAGTTCAGTTTCAGCCCGCGCGCGCGGCGTTTACGAGCCAGCTCGGCGGCTGAGAAAATCATCAGCCTCTCAAGTTCGGTCGGTGTCAGATACATGCTGCGGCCCCTTCCGTGCGGCGCGGCAGAATACCCATCGCGGCGTTCGATCAACCGCGATGTTATCCAGCGCGCATATAACGCCTCTCAGACGGCGGAGTGTCGCGCGGCGGGTTTTCGCCTGTCAATGCATGGAGAGAAAATTCTCCGCCGCACCCTGACGCGTCTTCAGCCACCATGCTGTTCCGCCCGCCCCTGGAACAGGACG
Source organism: Acidocella sp. (assembly GCF_050253495.1). NCBI lineage: Bacteria > Pseudomonadati > Pseudomonadota > Alphaproteobacteria > Acetobacterales > Acidocellaceae > Acidocella > Acidocella sp. The sequence continues at coordinate 108,629 of NZ_JBFWIX010000004.1, read as the reverse complement.
ATGAAACGGCCGGATTGCGCCTCCCCCGCCAGTTGCACGCTGTCCGTGAAGCGGGCGCACAGAAAATCCGCCACGCTGCGCGCCGCACGGGCGGAAATCGCGCCACGGCTCATCCACGGCCGGCTGCCATGCCGTAAACCCGCCTTGCCGATTTCGATGTCCGGCCGATCCGTAAGCGCGATCACCCAGCCACCCGGCATGGCGCCAAACTCCTTCAGATAGGCCAGGCAATCATATTTGATCTCTTGAATGCCGGCCGCGCTGTAGCCTATCTCCGCCGCCTCGCTCATGCCAGCACCGGAAGCAGCGCGACATGCGCCTGGGCGGGACGGCGGCTCAATGCCGCGAGGCGCGCGCCGCCAGCGGCTTTTTCCTCACGCGACATCTGAGCGCCAACCTCCTCCAGCAATTTCAGCGCGGCGCCAACGCCGTGACGCGCCGCCAGGGACAGCCACAGGAACGCCTCCACCCTGTCTTTTTCCACCCCAACGCCATGGGCAAAAAGATACCCCAGCCGGGCCTGGGCCGGGTAATGGCCATTGCTGGCGGCACGGCGGTACCAGCTGGCGGCAAGGGTTTCATCGCGCGGCAGGCCATGCCCATTGGAGAGCAGATTGCCCAGCTCGAACTGGGCGGGGCCGTCCTCCTGCGCGGCGGCTTTTTGCAGCCACAGCACGGCCTGGGCTGGGTTTTTCTCCACGCCATAACCGCGCAGATACATGGCGGCAAGATTGGCCTGGGCCAGGGCAAGCCCCTGCTCGGCCGCGCGGGCACACCAGGCGAAGGCGGCCGCGCGGTCTTCCCGCTCTCCCGGCTCGGCGAAGGTGGCACCCAGCCAAAGCTGAGCCTGGGCGTCTCCGGCCTCGGCCTGGGCCAGCAAGGCCGCGCGGGCCGCGAGATCCAGCAATTCAGTCGCGGGGGTTTTGTTCATCAGGTTCGTCCTCCTTGCGGGGCGTCCGGGCCCATGCGCCGCGCCAGGGCCGTGCGCAGAAAACGGGCGGCGGGGGCATCCGGCGTGATGTCGTTGCAAAGCAGATGGCGCAGCATGGCGTGCCAGTCTTTCTGCGCGCCAAAGCCCGTGACACGCGCCATGGTGAGGCGCAAGGCCGTGGGCTGCACCACCAGGGCGCAGGCGCTGTCCTGAGCCAGGAGCAGCACAAGATTTGGAAACATCCAGCGTATTTCAATGGTTTCATCAAGACATCGGATTTCTGCGCGCAGCCAGTCTCCATGTGGCTGGGCATCCGCGCCGCCGAACAGACGGGCGGGCAGCTCTTTCCAGTTCAACCCGTATTCACACCAAACCTCCCGATGCGTGGCGCCATGCTCAAGCAGCGCATGCTGGGCCAGGAAGGGGGCGGGCAAGGATGTCTGCTCACCGAGATTGACGAAGATCAGCCGATCTTGCGTGTAAACGGGCACAGGCACCAGGCGCTCTGGCCGCAGGCCGAGATATTGATGGGTGGCGAGCTCATCCGCCGCGTTCATCACGCCTCTGTCCCGGCTATAACCGCAGGAGGTGACGGTGCATTTTGTCTTGGCGCCGGTCTGACATTGCAGCGGCACGAAACGGCACCCGCCATGCGGCGCCATGTTGAAGCGACCCAGAAGCTTGCCACCCTCGCCCCGCGCGACATGGATGCCTTGATCGCCCACCGTGTAGGGCAGAATATCGCCGGTCTTGACCAGCTCCACCGTGGTGCCGACGCAGACCCAGCCCGCCGACCAGATCTCCCGGTCCTCGCGCTGGGCGAAACGTGGCGATTCGATCGCCGCGTGCGCCAGCCCGGTGGCGGTGCATGCCATCCGCGGCACCGGCGGCGCGGTGCCGGGCAGAATTTGGCTCTTCAGCATCTTGCCCTCCTTCAGCTTCACGGATTGGCGGACGGGCCTGGCATGTCAGGCCGTGCCAGGCCCACCCCGCTTAAGTGGCGAGTTGCACGGAGGGAGATTCCCAATCCGCACGGCCACGCGGCTTCACCGCATCCGCCGGCGGGGGCGGCAGCGGGCCATCCACCGAGAAGCGGTCCAGCACGTTCTTCACCAGCTTCGAGATGTTGTTGTCGCAGTTATTCCAAGGCAGAGAGCCGCAGAATGCGATCGAGCTGAAGGCGAAGCAGGCACCGCCATTTGGCGTTTCGTGATAGGCGATGTCCGAGCGCACGCGCGGATGCTGTGTGCCGTCGATGCCTTGCTGGCTGAAGCCGTAATCCTCCATCACCAGCAGGTAGGATTCCGTATGCCGCCCGGCCGAGCTGGCAACGGTGAGCACATGCGGCGGAGAGCCCAGCATGGTGTCGACAATATCCAGCTCCAACCCCGCGGCACCGCCGCCGACCAGGCCGAAATTGCCGAGCTTCTCGTCATACTCGATGCCATCGAACGCCCAGGAGACACGGGGGTCCATGCTTTCCGGCGTGCGCGAATAATAGGTCGAGACATCGAAACCTTCGGAGGACATGCCGGTGCCCGCGACGGTGTGCAGATAGCGCCCGCGATAGCGCCACATGCCGCCTAGCTCGCCCGTGCCCTGGTGGTAATATTCACCGGGGTTGGCGCGCCAGGGACGAATGCCGGATTCGCAGCGGCGCATCTCCGTCACGATGCCGCGCCCACGCTCATCATAGGCCGGATGGTAGGAATGCACCCAGTACCAGCCATCGGCTCCCATATACATCAGCCGGCCGCCCTGCTGGGTGTAGTTATGCAGCGCATCGAGCTGCGGGCCGGAATTATGCTCCGGATGCGAGCCCGTGATGACGACGTTATAGGGCGCCAGGCGGGCCAGGCCTTCATAGGTCACGTCTTCATCCGTGAACACGTCATACTCATAGCCCATATGCTCAAGCCAGTAGACCAAGTGCAGGTCCGCCGGATATTGCCAAGGGGCCTGAGCCAGGAAATGGTCGTATTTCGGGCGGATGCTCAGGATCGGCCGAAGGCGCGAGGAGAGGCAGATGCCGCTGCCATCGGTATGCGTGTCGTATATGGAACCGGCATACTCACGATGCTCCTGCAGGTACATGTTTTGATGCTGCATGATCGGCGTGCGGTAGACGAAGATTTCAGCCGCGCCGGCATTGGAGGCCAGATGCTCGTTGGCATAGGCCATATAGCTGATCGTCGGCACCATCACGGCAATCTTCGACTGTGCCTCACCCAGTTTCGGCACCACCCAGAAGGGGATGTAATCCTCATCGCCCTCGGCGGTGGTGAGCTTGGCGGCGTAGAAGCGGCTCTTCGTATCCTCGGGCACGGTCCATTCGAAATCGACCTCCCAACGCGCATCGTCCAAATCGTCGTCATGGCAATGCACAGCGCCATATTCACCGGCGGCATGCTTCCAGTCGAAATTATGGCCGGTCCAATTATAACCGGTCATCGCGCGGGTGGGACAATTGACGAAGCGACCATGCAAACGCCAAGGGCCTTGGTCGCGGGCTTCCAGCGTGTCGATCCCATCTGAAAAATCCCAGGCGCCGACGATGACATCTGAAAGAGGTCCGGTGGGACCGGAATGGCGCCGCTCGGACAGAGCCGGCTGCGCGCCGCCCTTCATCATCTCGATTTCGAGGCGGGAGAGCGCGCCCTTGCACAGGCGCGGGCTGTCGATCTTACCGTTATAATGGCCAACGGTCCAGAACCCATGCTCGGTCTGCGCGGTTTTACGCGGCGCGCCATTCTCGCCATCCGCATAAGCGCCAAAGAACAGCGGCACGTGCGGGTCGCTCGGCGGGTTGAGCTTGGCTTCCACCGGGTCGATCTCTGGGTCCAGCGCATAGACAATCTGCGGTTCGTGATAGAGCACGGCCTTGCCGGTGGCGGCGTCGTAGCTGGCGGCGATGAAATGCCAGGCATGATCGCGCAGTTTCAGCTCCGTGCTGATGATCTGCTCATCGATGCGCAATTGCAGCTTGCCGTCCTCGTCAAGAAACAACCCGTAGCCCTTGCCCGCGGCCCAGCGCGTGATCAGCCCTTGCGCGCCATGCTTCCAGTAGCGCTTGTCGGTTTTCGGGGTGGTGGGCCAGATCCAGCCCTGGATGGTGAAGCTCTCACTGAAGAGCTGCTTATGATCGGGCACATAGCCATAGGAGCCGCCATGGATAATCTGTTTGCGGCCGGGATAGGTCTTATTCACATCCGCTTGCACAATCGGCTCGATCACACCTGGCCCGCGCGGGTTGGTATCGCCATTGATCATGTGCACGATCTGCGCCGAATATTCCCTCGGCCCGTTGCAATTCACATAGAATTTGATTTTTTCTCCCGGGTGGACACTGAACTTATCCGCATACCCGGTCAGTCTCATCGTGGTGGTCATGTTACCTGTCTCCAACGGCCCCGGCAAAGCCGGCCTGTTTGTTTGAGAGGGGAGGCGTGCCTTAGGTCACGGCCCAATTATCGTCATGACGCTTCCAGCCTTCATTGTAATGCTCGGGGAAGCCATCATGCTCGGATAGTTCATCCAGCCGCATCTTGAAGATGTCGATCTGAATTTCCTGCTCATCGTCATAGACCTTGTCGGTGACAAATTCAGGCGGCACGCCTCTGATGCCGCTGAGCCGGCCGATGCGCCACTCCTTCTCGACCTTGGTGCAGATCACCACAAGCTTGCCCTTGACAGGCTGGGAACGCATGCGGATGAGCACGCGGTTGAGCAGAAAATCGGAATGAATGCCCCCCGCGGCATCGGTCACGTCGCCAGGCGTGGGGCAAAGCAAGGTGGCGTTACCGGCAACACCTTTCATCGACATCATGCAGGCGGTAAAAACCTCTATCAGCCGGTCACGCTCTGGCGTGCCTTTCTTGGGTATCGAAATCATATGACGTCCTTTCTTTATGGAATGAGACCCGCCTAAATCGCCATATGGCGGGCGATGAGTTCGTCGGTCATTTCATCGATGCGCCCGGCAGCGGCGATTTTTCCGTTATCCATCATGATGAAGGCATGACCGATCTGCCGCGCCACCTTGATGTGCTGTTCGGTGAGAATCATCGTCAAACCGCGCTCACGGTTGAGATGCAGCAGCATCTGGCCAATTTCACGCACGATATTGGGTTGGATGCCGTCTGTCGGTTCATCGAGCAACAGCACTTCGGGTTTTAAGGCCAGTGCCCTGGCGATGGCCAGTTGCTGCTGCTGCCCACCAGAGAGAAGCCCGCCGCGACGATCAAAATTTTCCCGAAGATAGGGGAACAGATCGAGACATTCCGCTGGAATCTCGCCTCTCTTGCCACGACCGGCAAACGTGCCCACCAGAATATTCTCCCGGACGCTGAAGGCCCCCAAGATCTGCCTGCCCTGCGGCACATAACCGAACCCCGCCATGGCGCGCCGATGGGTGGGCAGAGCCGTGATGTCCTGCCCATTCAGCATGATGCGCCCTTGTGTGCTGTCGGTCAGGCCCATCAGGGTCCGCACCAGAGTGGTTTTGCCGACACCGTTGCGGCCCAGCACGCACAAGCACTCCCCTTGCGCGAGTTCTAGAGAGATGTTCTGCAAAACCCGCGTGCGCCCGTAATAGGACGCGACATTCTCAAGCGTGAGCAGCATCTTCTAGCTCCTCCGTTCCGAGATAAACGCGCCTGACTTCCGGGTCCGTCTCGATCTGCGCCATGGTGCCTTCCGCGAGCACGCGCCCCATATGCATGACGGTCACGGAATCCGCGATGCTGCGCACGAAGGCCATGTCATGCTCAACGACCAGCAATGTATGAGTTTTCTTCAAGTCATTGAAAATTTCCACGGTCTTTTCCGCTTCATGTTCGGTCATCCCCGCGGCGGGTTCATCCATCAGCAGCAATTTTGGGTTCTGCATCAGCACCATGCCGATCTCCAGCCATTGTGTTTCGCCATGAGAGAGATAGCCTGCCTGCAAATGCAGACGATGGCGCAAACCCACGCGCTCCGCTGTGTCATCGATCCGTGTTTTGACTTTTTTGAAACCGAACCGGAACATATTGCGGATCGGGTTTACATCATCCGCCGCGGCAAGAAGAAAATTCTCTAGAACCGAAAGATCCTTGACCACGGAGGGAATTTGAAACTTGCGGCCGACACCGCGCCGGGCGATTTCATCCTCGCGCAACCCGCGTATCTCATTTCCATCGAAGACAATGGAGCCTTCATCCGCACGCTGACGGCCGGTGATCATATCCATCGCCGTGGTTTTACCGGCACCGTTGGGGCCCAGCAGACAGCGTAGCGTGCATTCGGTAACATCCAGCTCCAGTCCATTCAATACCTTGACGGCGCCATAGCTCTTGGTCAGGCCGCGAATTTCGAGAACGCCCATGATCAGCCCCCCTCACTGGCCAAGCTCACCTGGCCATGGGCTTGGCGCTTACGGCCTGGAAGGGCAAGCAACCAGGCGGTAATGCCAGCCAGCCCCGCGGGCAGAAACCGCACCACCAGAATGAAAAACAACCCAAGAACCAGAAGCCAGGTATTCAACAACGTATCGCCCACCACGGTTTGTCCGGCATTCACCAGCAGCGCGCCCAGCATGGCCCACAGCAGGGAAGCGCGTCCGCCAATACCGGCCCAGACCACCATGCTGACGCTGAAGGAAACATCGAGTTGCGCGGGGGAGACATATTGCACGAGCATCACGAACAAGCAGCCGGCGACGGAAGCGATGAAACCCGAAACACCGAACAGAACGCTTTGATAAAGAAATACGTTGTAACCGAGAAAGCGCGTGCGTTCGGGATCCGTGCGGATGGCATGCGTCACCAGCCCGAACTTGCTTTGCAGCAGCAGCTTTGATCCCGCCGTCAGTATCACAAGGCATATCGCCATGATCACATACGCCCCGGGACCGTAAGGATCGATGGTCGCCCCGAACAGTTGCAGCCCGTTGGAGGGGGTAATGCCGTTAGCGCCATTCGTGTATGGCTGTATATCCAGCACCAGCAGATTGATGGCGCTCAACATGGCCAGCGTCATCACCGCCACAAACCCACCCGCGACCCGTGCCGCGAACATCATGCCCCCAAAAAGCATCCAGACCAGGGTCGGGAAAAGCAGGGCGATCAAGATGCCCGCCGTGGTGCTCTTGAAGGGTTCCCAGAACAGAGGCAGATGGGTCAGGCTGTTATTGAGCATGAAAGGCGGCATGGGATTGGAGGGATCCTGACTCTGCATCTGCATCGTCATCGCCATGCAATACGCCGCGAGCCCGAATGGAACTCCCTGGCCAAGGGTCAGGATTCCACCCGCTCCCCATGCCAGGGATACTGACAGCGCCAGCAACGCGAACACACCATAGGTGCCCAGAAGATTGATCGTGAAGCTATCGTGCACAACCAATGGCACGGCAAGGACAATGACGAAGAAGCCGATATAGACCGCCCATTGTGCTTTCGGATCTTGGTAAAGGCTGGAATATGTCATGAATAACCTCAGCGCCGCGTGGCCGTGGGCGCGATCAGCCCTTGCGGACGGATTCGCAGGAAGATCACGATGAGAACGAAGATCAGGCATAGAGCCAGGGTATCGTCGGAGAAAAAGGAGAAGATGGATTGCGCCTCGCCCACCATCGCGCCCGAGAGCACCGAGCCTAACAGTGTCCCTCCACCGGAGACGACCACGAGAAAGGCCTGCACCACATATTGCGTGCCCATGTTCGGCAGCACGATGTTGAGCACCCCGAACAGGCACCCCGCCAACCCCGCCAGGCCACTGCCCAACGCGAAGGCGCCGGTATAGACCTTGCGAGGATTGATACCGAAAGAGGCCGCCATTTCACGATTTTGCGTGACCGCGCGAATTTGCATGCCAAAGCGCGTGCGTTGCATGAACACCCAGACCGCGGCCGAGACACTCAGCGTGACCAGCAGTACCATCAAACGGAAAGCGGAGATGCCAAAGAACCCCATGCGCAGATCGTGATTGAGGAAGCTGGGGATGGATAAATAAAGCGGGTTGCTTCCGAAGATAAGACGAACGATCTGGATGAGCACCAAGGACACACCCCAGCTCGCCAGCAATGTGTCTAGCTTACGATCGTAAAGATGGCAGATGAGCAAACGTTCAATCGCAACACCGATGATGGCGACGATGACGAAGCTCAATGGCAGGCAAAGCAGAAAGGGCACGTGGAGCTTGCTCTCCAGCACATAGGCTGAATAAGCCCCCAGCATGATGAACTCGCCGTGCGCCATATTGATGACGCCGATGGTGCCATAGATGATGGTGAGTCCAAGCGCCGCCATCAGCCAGACACTGCCGACACTCAAGCCAAGCAGCAAGGCATCGGCGAAACCGGGGGACAGGATCGTCTCCATGCGCCCTCTCCGTTACAGAACGTTTTTACGAATGGTGCCGTCAGGCGCTTTCAGGCCGGAGGCTGTACAGACGCCTAGATCCGGATAGATGAAATACGGATCCGGATGGATCTGCGAAGGAGATTGCGACACGATCTTGAAGCTGCCATCCGCCTGGCACTGGCCGATCTTCGGCGTGAGCCAGGTGTTGAAATTTTGATCGTCGATCCAGATTTTGCCTTCCGGAGAGATGTCCGCGTCAAGCGTCACGCCCCCACTAACATTACGCAGTTTTTGGGACGTCACCCCATCCACGCCATATTGCGCGATGGCTTTTTCCAAGCCCGCCTTGAACACATAGGCGGAGTTGTAGGTTTCCTCCATATTGTAATGCGTGACACCGCTATGGTTGTATTTACTGGAGAGGAACCCATCGACGAATTTGTGGTTGGTTGGGTTGTCCAGCGCCATGAAGTACGGGGCCGAAAGAAAATGCCCGGCACCGAACTCAGCCCCCATCGCACGGGTTTCGATTTCACCCGTCGTGAGCGAGGCGATCGGCATTTTCTCCGCTGAAAAACCCGCCTGCTTATACTGCTTATAGAAGGCAATGGTGGAAGAGCCGACAATGGTTGAAAAGATGAAATCCGGCTTGGCTTGTCTGATTTTGTTTAGAACAGGCGTGAATTCGGACCCTCCGAGAGGCACATATTCCTCGCCCACCAGCTCACCGTCGCAATTCTTCAGCCAAACCTTGGCATCCTTGTTCGATTCCTTCGGCCAAACATAGTTGGAGCCAACGAAGAAGACCTTCTTGCCGAAATTCTTCACCATGAAGGGAATCAGATCGCGCGAATGCTGGTTGGGCAGCGGGCCCGTGCAGATGTCGTTCTGCACGCATTCCGCGCCTTCATAGCATGTTGGATAATAAAGCAGGCTGTCGAACTGGATAACGGTGGGCAGCACCGCCTTGCGGCTGGCGGAAGTGTAGCAGCCAAACACGGCGAGAACCTTATCGCGCAGGATCAACTCTTTCATGCGCTGCGAATAGATATTGAAATCCGACTTCGCATCGACGATCACCGGCTCCACCATCTGGCCGTTGATGCCGCCCGCCTTGTTGATATTGTCGAAGGCATATTGCAGCACATAGGTGGAATCGGCTTCCGGCACCGCCAGTTCGCCGGTGAGGGAGAACAACACCCCCACCTTGATGGGGGCTCCCTTTTTCAGCGTGGCGCCCCATGCCTCGCCGCTTTTCTTGTTCCAAATATACGGAAAGCCAGCGGTCGCTGTGAGCGAAGCCGCGCCTAGCCCGAGGGCCCGACGAGTTGTCTTCATGAGAGTATCCCCAATAAATTATCAGTTGAGCAACAAACCAGCCCCAAGCCGGCTTGCGCGTTTAGCGCGGCGAGCTGGCGGTCACGCGCCGCGCGGGTGCGGCATGAATTCCGACATTATGGCTGGCACAGCCTGAGGCGGCAGCCAGATAGGTATTTTAGCAGGCAGTCCATCATTCGAGCCCCCGCACCGATTTTGTCTAAACGCGTTTACTAAACGATTTATAGTCATGACGCTAATCAACGCTCAAGCTGGCGTCAATATAAATTTTACTCTTAAGACAAAGTTTTTCTTGAACAGAAAGTAATCGCGTTTTGGTGTTATTTTGAATGTCTGCCGAAAAAATAGACGGATTCGTTCCGTCCAGCCTCTCGGTCGAACATAAACAGGTTGCCCCACACTCTAAACATCCTAAACACTCATTTACTGATGACCCATTTTCCCTTGCTAGCCGCCGAGCCGGAACCGTGATACGGTCCCAAGGATCACAACCTGAAAGTGCAACCTGCTCGATGAAAATTATCATCGCCGACGACCACTGGATCGTTCGCGAAGCTCTCCGTCAAGTCATCAAGCAGCTCGGACGGACGGACGAGATTCTGGAAGCCTCGACCTTCGGTGAAGTGATCAACGCCATTGAGACGCAGCCCGATATCGGACTCATTCTGGTCGATCTGATCATGCCGGACCTAGAAGCCTTTGCAGGACTGAAGGCGCTGCGCGCGCGTGTGCCCAATGTGCCGCTGGTCGTGATCTCCGTGCATGAAAATCGGGAGCATGTGCTGCAAGCCATCCAGCATGGGGTGGTGGGCTATATTCCAAAAACCGCGCCGCCGCAGGAAATGCTGGAGGCGCTGCAACTGGTGCTGGATGGGCATGTCGCCTTTCCCCGCCATATTCTACAGCAGCCAGGCCATGGCATGGCGCCGTCGCCCCAAGCGGGGCCACCGAAACTGACGGAACGTGAGGGCGATGTGCTCGCCTTGCTCAGCAAGGGGGAGGCCGTGGCACAGATTGCCGCCAGGCTGGAGCTGAGCCCGCACACGGTGCGGGTGCATATTTCCAACATGATGCGCCGGCTTGGCTGCACGGATCGCGCCGACCTGGTGCGCTACGCCCTTAACCTGCAAGCTGGCGGCTAGCGGGATGAGCCGGCCTGAGCATTGGGACATTCTACGCGATATTGGGCTTGGCCTGGCTCTGTTCGACACTGAGGAACGGCTGATTGACTGCAATGCCGGCTTCCATGCGCTCTACCCCGGAGTGCAGGATGCGCTGAAACCTGGAATCACACTGGCGGATCTGTTGGAAACCTTGCTGGTGCGCCGGGCTATCGCGCTGCCCGCCAGTGAGACACGGCGCGGTTGGGTGGACGCCAGCCTGACCTCGCTGCGCGGCATGCTGCCGCTGCGCCACGATGTGCTGAACGGGCGCAGCTATGAAATTTCCCCGCACATGGTATCGGCGGGCTTTGCGCTGACCGTACAAGACGTGACCCTGTTGAAGCGCGGCGAAGCGGCCTTGCGCGAGGCACGGGACCTGGCGGAAAAGGCCAGCCAATCCAAATCCCGCTTCCTGCGGGCCGCCAGCCATGATTTGCGTCAGCCCTTGGCGACGCTGAAAATCCTGATCTACACTTGCCAGAGCAGCCTGGATGAGGAAACCCGCCAGGAGATGCTCCGCGCCATGGATGTCTCCGCCGGTGTCATCGAAGATTTGCTCGGCGCGCTACTCAATATCGGCCAACTCGATGGCGGCGGCATTGTGCCGCAAATCGACAGCGTGCCTGTCTCCGCGATTCTGGACCGGCTGGCGGTACAGTTCAGCCACCAGGCACAACAGAAAGGCCTGCGACTCACGGTTGTGCCGTCACGTCTCGTCGCATCGTCCGATAGAGTGCTGCTGGAACGGATTCTGTCCAATTTCGTCAGCAACGCCATCCGTTATACTGATATGGGGCGTATTTTGGTGGGGTGCCGCAGGGCGGGAGATTATCTGGACATCTCAGTCTACGATACCGGGCGCGGCATTGCGGCGGAGCATCGGGAACAGATATTCGAGGAATTCTACCGGATTGGCGAGCGCACGGAGACCGGGCAAAAAGGGCTGGGGCTGGGGCTGAATATTTCCAAACGCTTCGCTGAGCTCATCGGCGCCAAGATCGTCCTGCGTTCGGTGCCGGACAAGGGCAGTTGCTTTACCGTGCGGGTGCCCGTTGGCGAGGTTTGGCGGGCCACCGTGGCGGAAACCGACGTATCGGAATTCCTGGCCGGGCAATTCGCGGGGCTGGAGGTGATGCTCATCGAGGACGACGTGCTGCTGCGCGAAGCGTTAAGCCAGTTGCTGGAACGCTGGGGCATCAAGGTAACCGCGGCACTTGAACTGGAGCAAGCCATGGCGGCTTATGAGGCACGGGGAACGCAGCCAGACCTGCTGATCACCGATTACCGCTTGCCGGGCGGGCGGCGAGGCACGGAAATGTGCAAGCTGGCGCGGGCGCATTACCATTCCAGCCTGCCTTGCGTTGTCGTCACCGGCGATACAGATGCACACCCATTGGGAGAGATCAGCGCCGCTGGCCTTCCCTATCTCATCAAACCCGTCAACCCGCCGCAATTGCGCGTGCTGATGCATCATCTGCTCTATGAACCGGATATGCACGACGCGGTGTGACCCTTTACTGGCGCGGTTTTTGCTTAATTGAGCCACATGCCGTCACCTTCCACAACAGCAACGCAGATGACGGCCTAAATTAAAGCTGAAGGGCTATGACAAACCAAAGCGCAGACATTCCCATTGGAAGCATGGTGCCACTAACAGGCGCTGTCGCAGATGATGGCATCGCCTTCCGCAACGGCGCCATCATGGCCATTGAGGAAATCAATGCCACGGGCGGTATTCTGGGCCGCAAGCTCTATCCTTATTTCGTCGATACAGGCCCGCAAACCGCCGCCAGCGTGATTGCCGCGGCCAATACGCTGATCCACCGCCATAAGGTTCATGCCATCATCAATGGCTATAATATCGGCCCGCAAAACGCCGAATATGAACCCATCGCCGATGCCGGCATCATCTATATCCATCAGAACACGCTGTTGCAGCATCACGATACCATCAACAGCGATCGGGACCGCTATTTCGGCTGCTTCATGGGCGATCCCGCGGATTATTGGTATGGACAAGGCTTTATCAAATTTCTGTCTTGGTTGAGAGACACCAAACAATGGACGCCGCGCAACAACCGGCTGGCCATTATATCGGGTTCAAAACCATACAGCATCGTCATAGCCAAGGCCATGGAGAAAATCGCGCATCTGTTTGGCTGGCAGGTCGCCTATGGGCCACGCATTGTTCAAACCCCCACCACATCCTGGCGCGACGTGATCGAGGAGGTCCGCGCGGCCGACCCCGCGGCCATCGCAAACACTCATTTCTATGCCGGCGACCTGGCGCATTTTCAGCTCCAATTCTCTGAAAGCCCGATTAACGCGCTCGTCTATCTTCAGTATGGCGCCATGCACGATTCCTTTGTGCGCCTGGCCAGCACGGCGGCCGAAGGCGTGATTGTAGGCACCGTTGTCGGATTGCTCCCCGATGCCATCGGGCAAGCCTTTGAACAACGCTACCATGCGCGTTTTGGCGATGATTCAACCGCCCGTATAGCCGGACAGGTTCATGCCGCGGTCCATCATTACGCCATCGCGGCCGCCCTGGCGGGCGGCACGGCGCCACCTGGCGGGCAAGCGCAGAACCGCTTGGTGGCGGCAAGGCTACGCAGCACCATCTATCGCAGTGTTATCGGCAGCGTGAATTACGATCGAAACCAAGCCGCCACCTCCTACCCCAACGCCACGAACGACCCATCGCTCGGGTTACCGCATCTTTTTTACCAGATACAAGGGCCCTATCTGCGTCATAGCGCAATCGCCCCACACCCTTATGACATCACCTCTTTTAAATTACCGTCCTGGTTTCGATAAGAGCGGCGGACATGACGGCAAGAAGCCATCGCCTGATTGTTATTGTTTGACAATCCGCAGGAACATCGAGGGCTGCGACAATGTTTCACCGCGCTCTTTCGCGGCAAGATAGCGCAGGCAACAGACACGCAGAAATGAAGCGAAATTGCCGCCCCCCTCCCGGCATCCCACGAGTTCTTCATAAAGATTTGAGATCAGATGGTTTGTCGTTGTTTTTTCGCTCTCAGCCATTTCCTGCAACACGTCCCAGAATGCATTTTCCATTCTGATCGTGGTCACAACCCCCAATATCCGTACAGACCGGGTTCTTGACTCATACAAAATCGGATCCGTGCTGGTATATATGTTGCACATTTGAATATCTCCATGCCGGCCGTGAGACCGTCACACCATAAAGACATGCTTTATACATATTCAACAAAATAAGCCTGACCGGTTCTTGGAGCCGGTCAGGCAGCGCCCATCAGATCACATGAGCCTGCATCTGCTGGGAGATGTAATCCGCTTGGCGCAACGCAAGCGTGACGATGGTCAGGGTCGGATTTTCAGAAGCCCCCGTGGTGAACTGACTGCCATCGGAGATGAACAGGTTTGGAATATCATGCGTCTGCCCGTAACGGTTGCAGACGCCGTCTTCCGGCTTCTCGCTCATTCTGCATGTTCCCAGATTATGGGTGGAAGGATAAGGAGGAACACGATAAGTCTTGTCGGCACCGGCGGCCATGTAAACGGCTTCACCATGCTGGAAGGCATATTCACGCATGGCGATGTCGTTTGGATGGTCGTCGACATTCACATTGGGCGCGGCGAGACCGAATTGATCCTTCACATCATGGTTGAGGGTAACGCGGTTGGTCGCCTGCGGCATATCCTCGCCCACGATCCACATTCCGGCGGTATGGTTGTATGCATCCATAGCCTCGGCGAAAGCCTTGCCCCAAGCGCCAGGATTCAAGAATGCCGCATAGAATGAAAGGCCAAGGGAAATTGTCTCCATATGATAACCGCCGACAAAACCACGAGATGGATTGAACGCATCCTCATCGGCGATAATCCCCGCCATTGTCGTGCCTTTGAACATATCCACCTGCTTTGGAAAGGCCCCATAGACCGATGCGGTCAGATGGCGCATGTAATTACGCCCTACCTGATCGGAGGAATTGGCCAGGCCGGCTGGATATTTCGCGGACTCCGACAGCAGCAACAGGCGCGGCGTCTCTATCGAGTTACCCGCCACCGCGACCGCGCGCGCCTTTTGACGCTGCAATTTTCCTGAAGCGTCAAAATATACAACGGCTGTCACCTTGCCGGTTTGGTCATGCTCGATCCGCGCCGCGTGGCATTCGGGGCGCAACTCCATATGTCCCGTGGCCTGACCTTGCGGGATTTCAACATATAAGGTTGACCATTTCGCGCCAAAAATACACCCCTGAAAACAGAAGCCGCGTTGATAACAATGGCTGCGCCCATCGCGGGTTTCGCTATTGATCGCCATCCGGCCGGTGCTGCATTTCTTGTAGCCGACCTTCATGGCTCCATCGTACATAACCTTGAAATTATTGTTTCCGGGCAGACCGGGTATGTCATGCGTGCGCGTTACACCCATTTTGTCTTCGGCACGCGTATAATAAGGGTCAAGCTCCTCACGCGTGACGGGCCAGTCCAGCAATGTGGCGCCGGGAAGATCGCCATAGGTGGTGCGCGCCTTGAACTCATGCGGTTGAATGCGTAGCGCGGCGCCCGCCCAATGAACCGAGGTGCCGCCGACAGTTTTGCAAATCCACGCGGGAAGATTTGGAAAATCGCGGGCAATGCGCCAGCTTCCCGATGTGGTTCGCTCGTCGAGCCAGGCCAGTTGATGAAAGGAAGGCCATTCATCGGGAATAAAGCTTGTTCTTTTGTTGAGTTTTCCGGCTTCCAAAACGACAACGTCGATCTTTTTCTTGGCCAACTCCGCCGCGAGCGTGCCACCGCCAGCGCCAGAACCGATTACGACGACCACATTATCGTCATCGAGCGAGAAATTTTTTACATTGCCATGGTTATCCACGACGTCCTCCTGGTTATTTATATTTCTGAGCGAGCGCGTTAACTGCCGGCCTAACTCTTGGGAATCGGGCCGCTTGCTGAAGCGGGAGGCTCTGGCAACCAAGTCAGGTCGTTAAATCCTTTATATAGATACCCGGTATTGCCGGCGGCACCGCCATAACCAAAATGCGTATATGCCATCTCGTTACTATACAAAGTGACGACCGCCGTACCGCGAACGAGTTTGAAAAAGCTCGTTGACTCCATCGCCGCGACATCGATTTCCTGCAAGTCATGTGCACGCTTCAACCAATCGCCCCCGTTGATCTGGTCGAGCTGCGTTACGCCTTGCGCCAAGACCGCCTTGGTCGCTGCGTCGGCACTTGCCTTGTCGTCTAGATCTTTCACCACGAGCGCGTAGACCGCATCGTCAAGGTTGGGATGTGGATAGAGATGACGGGTAAATGTCAGAATGACGCGCCCCTGGTCAGATGACAAGGTTTTCAATGCCAGGGCCCAAGCCCGAGACGGGGCCAGCGCCGCCAAGGTTGAGGACAGCGCCAGCACACCCGACAACATGCCAGCGCTTTTCAGCAGAGCCCGCCTTGATGGCGCCATGCCTTCCGAGGCGAAAGTCGTGCCGGTTATGTTTGAGTTTTTCATATATGCTTTTCCTTCCCTATGCCTCTTATTTAGACGTTATTGATAATGGCCATGACGCTCCAAGACTTCGATTTTATATCCGTCAGGGTCCTGGACAAAAAAATACCGCGCGATCAACGCACCGTCATCGGCATGAAACGCCTTGATCTCTCCTGGATTTATACCCAGTTTTTTAAAACGTTCATGTTCAAGCGCGACATCTTCGACACAAAAGGCAATATGACCATAACCATCGCCATGCGTGTAGGGTATCGTGCGGCCGCGATTCAGGGTTAATTCAAGCTCCTGACCGCTTTCCTGGTCACGCAAATAAACGAGCGAGAAATCTGGAAAATCCAAGCGGTAGGAAATGTCGAGGGCAAACACATCCCTGTAGAATTTTATTGATTTTTCAAGGTCATAGACCCTGATCATGGTGTGAATGAATTTGGCCATGCATTACCTCCTCATCCATTTATAGGAGATCCAGGCACGGCAAGGGTAATAGCGTTTTATTGCGGCTGGCGGTTTTTATGGTTTTGGCCGCACCCGCCCTTGCGCGCGGAGGGCAGAGGCCATCCGGCGCGGGTATATCGGCCTGTCATGGAGGCAGCTAGACGGGACGCCAGCCATCTGAAATCCCGGCCGCCACCGGCATCCGAACATCAGCGAACGGAAGGCCGATCCTCTTTTCAGGATGTTATGAGTCTCAAACCACGCGATGCACCCAGCCATAGGGGTCGTTGCTCTGGCCGCGCTGGATTTTCACCAGGGAATCTTTAAGCGTTTTCGTGGCGTTCCCCGCATGCGCGCCGTCACCGATGAGCACCTCGCCTCCGGTGAATTTGATTTTGCCGATCGGCGTGACCACGGCCGCAGTGCCACAGGCAAACGCCTCGCATAGACGGCCCTGAGCGGCATCCTCACGCAATTGCTCGAACGAATAACGCTCTTCACGCACGGTCATGCCGGCGGCGCGGGCGAGGGTGATGAGGGAATCACGGGTGATGCCGGGCAAGATTGTTCCGCCGAGCGGCGGGGTCAGAAGCGAGCCATCATTGAACACGAAGACCATGTTCATGCCGCCCATTTCCTCAAGCCAGCGATGCTCGGCCGAGTCCAGGAAGGCAACCTGGTCGCATCCATGCGCGGAAGCCTCGCTCTGAGCCAGCAGGCTCGCGGCGTAATTGCCACCGCATTTCGCCGCCCCGGTGCCACCGCTGGCGGCACGGCTGTAACGCTCACTCACCCAGACGGAAACCGCCTCAGCCCCCCCCTTGAAATACCCGCCGACCGGGCAGGCAATGACGGCATATAGAAAGGTCTTCGCCGGCCGCACCCCCAGAAACGCCTCATTGGCGAACATGAACGGACGCAGATACAGGCTTTTGTTCGGGTCGGCCGGCACCCATTCCCGATCCGCGCGGATGAGCTCTTCCAAGGATTGCACAAAAAGCTCCGGAGGCAGCGGCGGCATAGCCAGGCGGTCGGCTGATTCCTGAAAGCGCTTGGCATTGGCCATGGGGCGGAACATCGCGATCTCACCGGATGGGAGACGGTAAGCTTTCAACCCCTCGAAAATTTCCTGAGCATAATGCAGCACGGCCGCCGCGGGATGCAGGTTGATCGTCTCGCGGGGCTGGATTCTGGCATCGTGCCAGCCGACACCTTGGGTGTACTCGATAACCGCCATATGGTCGGTGAACGATGTCCCAAAACCAGGATTTTCCAGCACGGAATCTCGCTGCGCGGCCGGCAGGACTGCTGTGTTTGGAATATGTGCGAATTTGATTTCGGGTGTCACGATAAAATCTTTCGTCATCTACTGGTTATAAGAACATTTGTAACATAGCCCTCTTCCCGTGAAGTCACGGGGACGTCATGGCTGCCTTGTGGAGAAAGGAGACCTGGCGGGGACATGGGCCGTTAACGGCTTGCCCGGTCTGGGGTACGATAAGGCAGCCCCGCATCGCCAGGCGACAACCCGATCGGGGCTGGAGCGTGGACACGCCCGCTCATCGGGAGAAGGCGGCGGCGAACATGTTCTGCGTCGGCCTTTTGGCCATTGTCTTTCAGATGGGCGAGCATGGGAATTTAACCGGTTTCCTCGGGCGGTGGCGTTGCCAGGCCCTTGCCGGACCCAAGATATAAGGTACCGATCATGACCGCCTTTTTGAATGCCACGAGCCGCATTTTTCCTGTGTCTCCTGGAGCGCTTTTCCTATAGCGCCCTTCCTATCAAGCGGTGTTTTTGCCTTTTGACCACATCTCATGACAGTCTTGGAATATATCGCCCTGAGCGGATATGTAGGCAATCGCGGCCACTTACCCTACCATCACTTAATCCAAGGCTGCTTGACCGGCCACGCGCCCCCCATGCATAACGCGGGCTTGAACCAAGCCCATCGATACGAACACTCTCCTGGCCTCATGCAGCATTTTCCTAAAATTTTCATGACCGCGCATGGCTAGCGCCGCCACGTCCCTGCCAAAACTACGCGTACGTGGCCGCAGTTTCATGGCTCTGATCCTCGTGCCCGAGGCGCCGATCGCCGCCTGGCTGGAAGCCTTGGACGAGCAAATGAGCCGCGCCGCCGGGTATTTTGCCCAAAAACCGGTCGTGGTGAATTTTTCCGCCCTTCAGAACGACCAGAGCGACCCCGTTGCCCTGCTTTATGCGCTGGACATGCGCGGCCTTTCCATCATCAGCGTGGAGGGAATCGAGCGCGCCCGTCTCTCCGGCACACGCTTTGAATCCCTGCCGCATTTGCGCCAGACCCCAGACCATGAGGAACCGCCTGGCCGTGAGCTTGCCCTGCCGGACGACGCGCCGCCGCAAGCCCCCCTGCCCGCCGTCACCTCCCTGCTCATCGACCGGCCGGTCCGGTCCGGGCAATCCATCATTTTCGAGCATGGCGATGTGACGATTCTCGGCGCGCTGTCCTCCGGCGCGGAGGTTGTCGCGGGCGGATCGCTGCATGTTTACGGCCCCCTGCGCGGGCGGGTCATCGCGGGGGTGAAATCCGGCGCCCAAGCAAGGATTTTCTGCCGTAAACTGAACGCGGAGCTGGTGGCAATCGACGGCGTGTACAGCACCGCCGACGATTGGGACCAGGCCTTGAACAACCGCGCCGTGCAGATATGGCTCGACCATGGCGCGTTGAAAATCGCCGCGCTGGACTGAAGAAACCTACCGCCGAACCGGCAAGGAGTTTGAAATAATGCCAAAAGTCATGGTGGTTACCTCCGGCAAGGGCGGCGTGGGCAAGACCACGAGCAGCGCCTCCCTCGGCGCCGCCCTTGCCCAGAGCGGCCAGAATGTCGTGCTCATCGATTTCGATGTCGGCTTGCGCAACCTCGACCTCGTGATGGGGGCTGAGCGGCGCGTGGTCTTCGACCTCGTGAATGTGGTGCAGGGCGACGCCAAGCTGCCGCAGGCGCTGATCCGCGACAAGCGCATCGAAACGCTGAGCCTGCTTCCCGCCTCGCAGACACGCGACAAGGACGCGCTGACGGAAGAAGGCGTGAAAAATATCATCGAGGAGCTGAAGGACAAGTTCGACTGGATCATCTGCGACAGCCCCGCCGGCATCGAAAAGGGCGCCCAGCTCGCCATGCGCTTCGCGGATATGGCGGTGATCGTCACCAACCCCGAGGTCTCCTCGGTGCGGGATTCGGACCGTATCATCGGCATGCTGGATTCCAAGACCCTGCGCGCCGAAAATGGTGAAACCTTCGAGAAACACCTGCTGCTGACCCGCTACAACGCCGCCCGCGCGGCCCGCGGCGAAATGTTGAACGTGAAGGATGTGCTGGAGATTCTCGCCATTCCGCTGCTCGGCATCGTGCCGGAGAGCGAGGATGTGCTCACCGCCTCCAATGTCGGCTGCCCGGTGACGCTCAACACCCCCGATTCCGCCGCCGCGCGCGCCTATGCCGAGGCCGCCCGCCGCCTGTGCGGTGAAAAGCTGGACATCGTGGAACCCGCCGAACGCAAGGGTTTCATCAGCCGCCTGTTCGGGCGGAAGGCGGCCAGCGCATGAGTATTTTCAGCTTTTTCACCCGCTCCCGTTCCGCGCCAGTTGCCCGCGACCGGCTGCAGATCCTGCTGGCGCATGAGCGCACGCTCTCCAGCCAGACGGATCTGGCGGCCATTCTCCGGGAAGAGATCCTGGCCGTCATCGCCAAGCATATTCCCATCGACCGGGACAAGGTGAATGTGAAGCTGGAACAGGGCGACCAGGTTTCGACGCTGGAAGTGAACGTCGAAATGATGGATCCGCCCAAAACCACCGGCTAAGCCCCTGCCCCTGACATTCAGGGGGGCATTTCAGGGACCGGCAAGCCACTCAATAATTGAGATCGCAAACATCCACTTGGACCGCGAAATCCGGTGGGTTTCGGGCTCTGGACCCGGCCGGTCCATCCCCTCTTGCGCTATTCCGCCTTAACTTCGGCCAGTAGCACGGCCTTGATCTGCTCGAAGGCCCGGGCGCGGTGGCTGATCGCCTCCTTCAATTTGCCCAGCTCGGCATAGCTTTGCTCATGGCCATTGGGGATAAAGATCGGGTCATAACCGAATCCCGCCACCCCGCGCGGCTCGGGAGCGATCCGTCCATTCGCCTCGCCGATATAGGTGGCGGTCGAGCCGTCGGATCGCACCAGACACAGGGCGCAGGTGAACCACGCGGCCCAACTATTCTTGGCCTTGGCCGCGGCGATGATCTTGGCGAAGGCGCCGGCGTAATCGTCCCCCGCATAGCGCGCGGAATAAATGCCCGGCTGCCCGTTCAGCGCCGCCACGCACAGGCCGGAATCATCGGCCAGGGCCGGCAAGCCCGAGGCCTTGGCCGCCGCCAGGGCCTTGATTCGGGCATTGCCCGCGAAATCCGGTGCCGTTTCAGGCGGTTCCGGCAGGCCCAGCTCCCCCGCCGATGTCACCTCGCACCCCAAAGGGGCCAGGAGCGTGCGGAATTCATCGAGCTTGCCGGGATTATGGGTGGCGATGACGAGTTTCTTCATGCGCGCCCGGCATCGCCCGAAAGCATTCCCGGGTCAATCTTCAGTTTCGCCAAGGCGCGTTGCCATTTGGTCTGATAGGCGGTGTCGAAGATGATTTCATCGTCCGCCGCCACGGTCAGCCAGCTATTTTGCAGGATCTCCTCCTCAAGCTGCCCGGCCCCCCAGCCCGCATATCCCAGCAGCAGCCGTGCCCGTTCCGGTCCACCGCCTTCGGCGACGGCCTGCAAGACCTCCATGCTGGCGCTCAGCACGTGGTCGCCATCCACATCCAGGCTGCCTTCGCCCTTCCAATCGGATGAATGCAGCACAAAGCCGCGATGATCCTCCACCGGCCCGCCTTGCCCCAACGGCAACTCGCGCTGCGGCGGGCTGGGTTCGATCCCGAGCTGGCGCAGCAGCGAGTCGAATTTCGGCGTCCGCAGCATGCGGTTCAACACCAACCCCATGGCGCCCTCGGCATTATGGGCACAGATGAAAATCGCGCTCTGCGCGAAACGCGGGTCGCGCAAGGCGGGCATCGCCAGGAGAATCTGGCCGGTCAGCCAACCCGGCCGGCCGGGTGCTGGGTTTTCACACTCCGTCATCATTTTAGTATATTCGCCCCGCCACCGCTCGGCCAGCCCTGGCCACTTACCCGGCGGCTTCACGTTCATGGCCAGTTCGCCTAGAAAGGCATATCGGTTTCACGGACAATAGGCAGACAATGATCAAAATTGGTGACAAGATTCCAGCCCTGAAGCTCATGCTGGCCACCGCGGACGGCCCGCGCGAGGTGGACACGGCGGAATTGCTCGGCACCGGCAAGATCGTGCTGTTCGCCGTTCCCGGCGCCTTTACCCCCACTTGCAGCGCCAAGCATGTGCCCGGCTTCATCAAGCTGGCGCCGGAGCTGAAGGAAAAGGGCGTGGACAAGATCGTCTGCCTGGCGGTGAACGACGCCTTCGTGCTCGGCGCCTGGGCCAAGGAGCAAAAAGCGGGCGAGACCGTGCAATTCCTGGCGGATGGGTCTGGCCTTTTCACCAAGGCGCTGGGGCTGGAGCTGGACTTGACCGCGCGCGGCATGGGGGTACGCAGCCAGCGTTTCGCGCTGGTGATCGAGGACGGCATCCTCACCAAACTGGCCGTGGAGGAGCCAGGCGGCTTCGAGGTCAGCCGGGCCGAAGCCATTCTCGAATCCCTCTGATCCCGTGACTCTCGCCCTCACGGTCGTCGTGCCGTGCTATAACGAACGCGCGAACATCGCCCCGATGGTCGCGGCGCTGGACAAGGCGCTGACCGGCCTGAGCTGGGAAGTTGTGTTTGTCGACGACGACAGCCCGGACGGCACCAGCGTCGAGGCCAAATGCATCGCCCAGGACGACCCGCGTGTGCGCTGCATCCGCCGGATCGGGCGGCGCGGCCTGTCCTCGGCGGTGATCGAGGGCGCGTTGTCCTCCGCCGCCGAACATATCGCGGTCATCGATGGGGACATGCAGCACGACGAAACCCGCCTGCCCCTGATGCTTCAGGCCGTGCGCGGCGGCGCGGACATGGCCGTGGGCAGCCGTCATGTGGAAGGCGGGGATTCCGCCGGATTATCCTCGCCGTTGCGCGTGAAATTGTCCCAAACCGGCATCCGCGTGGCCCAGGCGGTGACCCACACCCATCTTTCCGACCCGATGAGCGGGTTTTTCCTGCTGCGGCGGGATTTGTTCGAGGTTCTGGCCGGCCGGCTCACCGGCCAGGGATTCAAGATTTTGCTGGATCTGATCCTGGCCGCGCCACGCTCGCTTAAAATCTCTGAAATTCCTTATAAATTCCGCCCCCGCACGGCAGGCGAGAGCAAGCTGGACGTGCTGGTTCTGGCGCAATTCGCCGGGCTGCTGCTCGACAAGGCCCTGCGCGGCACCGTGCCGCTGCGTTTTATCTCCTTCGCCCTGGTCGGCGTGGTGGGAGTGCTGGTGAATATCCTGGTGATGCTGGTCGCCACCAGGCTGGGCGACGATTTCGGTCAGGCGCAAACCATCGGCACCATCATCGCCATGATGGTGAATTTTCAGCTCAACAACCAGCTCACCTACCGGGCGCAGCGTCTGAAAGGCGCCAAGGCATGGCGCGGCCTCGCCCTGTTCATGATCGTGTGCGGGCTGGGCGCCATCGCCAATATCGGCATTGCCAAGGCGCTATACGCTGAAAATGGCCTCAGCCTGTTCTCCGGCGCGGCGGGGGCGGCTGTCGGCGTGGTGTGGAATTACGCGGTCTCCTCCACGCTGGTCTGGCGTATCCGCTAGCCATGGGCTGGCCGCTCGCGGCATTGCTGGCGCTGACCGCGCTGCGCCTGGCGCTGACCGCCATCCTGCCGTTGACACCGGATGAAGCCTATTACTTCACCTGGGCCCAGCACCTGCAAGCAGGCTATCTCGACCATCCGCCGATGGTGGCGCTCTGGATCAGACTCGGGACGGCCTTGCTGGGCGACACCCCTCTCGGTATCCGCCTGCTGGGACCGCTGAGCGTCTGTCTTGGCTCCCTGGCGCTGTACGATGCCGGCAACCGCTTGCTGGCGGGACGGCGCGGCGGCCTTTACGCGGCGGCCTTCCTCAATGCCACCCTGATGCTCGGCGCGGGCTGTCTCCTCATGACGCCCGACACCCCCCTCCTGTTTTTCTGGACCCTCGGCCTTTGGGCCCTGGCCCGGCTGATCGCGTCGGACAATCCACGCTGGTGGCTGGCGGCGGGGACCATTGCCGGGCTGATGCTGACCTCGAAATACACGGCCGCACTGTTCCTGGCCGGAGCCGGATTATGGGCACTGACCTGCAAGCCCATCCGCGCGCATCTGCGCACACCCTGGCCATGGCTGGGCATTCTCCTGGCTTTCCTGCTCTTCGCGCCGGACATATACTGGAACGCGACCCATGGCTGGGCCAGCTATCTCAAGCAGGGCGGCCGGATGGACGGATTCGATCCCGCCCGCACCCTGCAATTCCTCGGTGAGCTGATCGGCGGGCAAGCCTTGCTCCTCACGCCGCTCATCGCCATTCTGGCCGTGCGCGGCCTGTGGCGCCTGCGCGCGGACACCAGCCCCGGCGCGCGGCTGCTGCTTTGGCTGACCCTGCTGCCCGCCGCGATCTTCCTGGAGCATGTGCTCACCAACCGGGTGGAAAGCAACTGGCCCGCCATTCTCTATCCATCCGCCTGCCTGGCCGCGGCCCTGGCGCCGCAGCGCTGGGCGCGCCCGGCACTGGGGCTCGGCCTCGCCATGACCGGCCTCGTCTATCTGCAAGCCCTCACGGGGGTTATCCCGATCCCGGCCAAGCGCGACACCTCCGCCCTGCAGATGGCGGGATGGCGGCAACTCGCCACCGAGGCCGCCGCCTCGCACCCGGCGTTTCTCACCTCGGACGATTACGCCATTGCTTCCGAGCTGGCGTTCTACGCGCCCCCTGCCGTGCCTGTGCTGGGGCTGACCCCGCGTTGGCGCTATTTCAATTGGCCGGTGCTCGCCACGCGGGGCGAAACCGGCCTGCTCATCACCCGCCGGCAGGATACGCCCTGCCCTGTCCTGCTGGGCACCATCACCCGAAAACGCGGCAATGAGCCCGTCATGCGCTATAAGGTCTGCCGTATCACCGCCGCCAGCGATGCCAAGGAATTCCCGCGCCCATGAGCCAGCCAAGAACCCAGCCCAGCCCCACCCCGCAAGATGTCCATGCCGCCGCCGCGCGTTTGCGGGGGCGCGTCATCCACACGCCGATGCTGCGCAACGCCATGCTGGACAAAGCAACCGGCGCGGCGGTGCTGATCAAACCGGAGGTGCTGCAACGCACGGGTAGTTTCAAGCTGCGTGGCGCCACCAATGCCTTGCTCCGCCTGCCCGAGCAGACCCGCGCGCGCGGCGTGGTGGCGTTTTCCTCGGGCAATCACGCGCAAGGCGTCGCCTGCGCGGCGGCCAGCCTTGGCGTGCCCGCCACCATCGTCATGCCCGCCGACGCCCCCGCCATCAAACGCGAGGCCACCGCTTTCTGGGGCGCCAGGATCGTCCCCTATGACCGGCACACGGAGAATCGGGAGGAAATCGCCGCCGCCATCGCCACCGAAACCGGCGCCAGCCTGATCCCGCCTTACGATCATCCAGATGTCATCGCGGGCCAGGGCACGCTGGCGCTGGAACTGGCGGAAGACGCCCTGGCGGCGGGGCTGACGCTCGACCGCTTCGTCACGCCGGCGGGCGGCGGCGGGTTGGCGGCGGGGTGCGCCCTGGCATTGTCCGATGTTTCAGCCCACACCAAGATCCACACCGCCGAACCGGCAGGCTGGGACGATACCGCCCGCTCCCTGGCGGCGGGCGAACGCCTGCGCAACGACATGAAGGGCTCGCCCCTTTGCGACGCCCTGCTCTCTCCCATGCCGGGCGCGTTGACCTTTTCCATCAATCAACGCCTCGTCGAATCCGGTTTCGCGGTGAGCGACGAGGAGGTTCAGGCCGCGCGGTTATTCGCCGCGCGCGCCTTGAAGCTGGTGGTCGAGCCCGGTGGCGCGGTGGCGCTGGCCGCCCTGCTCTCCGGCAAACTGCGGGCACAAGGCCTGGTCGTCGGCGTGGTGCTCTCCGGCGGCAATAGCGATTTGTGAAACCAGGCGGCCTGTCCTCAGGCATGTTCCATGGCCGGCGGGGGGCGGCGGCGCGTCAATGGCCTGGTCAGGCGCGAAAGCAGCCCGGTCCAGAGCCTGTCCACCCAGGCCAGCGGCACTGCGCAAAGAAGAGTGAGGAAAATAGAGCAAAGCGCCGCCAGCACCGCCGCCCCCGCCATGCCCAGCGTGCCGACCCCTTCCATGAAGGCCGCGGACCCGGCGGACAGCAAAATCGGCCCGTGCAGCAAATAAACGGGAAAAGACAGCACCCCCAGCCAGACCGACCAATGGCCGGAAAACGCCCGGCTGGCCGCCGGATTGCCGAGCAGCACCATGATGATCGCCGCCGCTCCGGTATCCCAGACATAATGGCTGTACGCGGCCGGCAGAAACAGCTTCAGCGGGGCATGGATCAGCAAAGCCTGCTCATAGGTAAAACTGAACAGATACAGCCCCAGCCCGCCCAGAACCAAGGCCGCTTTATTGCCCAGCCGGGGCAATCTGCCCTCGGCGTACAACATGGCCAGCACCGTGCCGGTCAGAAAATCGGCGAAGAAGGTAAAGGGATAGCCCGTGCCGGACACGTAAACCGCCAGCGCCACCAGCCCCAGCCGCACCGTCCAGCTGCCTATGGCGAACAAAACCGGCGCCGCGAGAAAAATGGCGAAAGAGCCGAATAATTCGATCCTCATGGTCCAGAGCGGTGAGTCGAATTTCACCTCGCCCCGGGTGAAGACGTTGATCAACCCTTCCCGCAACGCGCCTTCCCAGGTGAGATGCTCGGGCTTGATGGGTGAATTGCCATGGCTGGCCAGCCAGCCCGCGCCGATCACATGCGCCGCCGCCTTATAATCATGACCCGACCATGTGATCAGCACAAAGGCGAACAGGCAGGCGATCACGGTGAGGCAGGCCAGACGCGGCCAACGCTTGAGCAGCGCCACCAGCACGCGGGAGAAGCGCCTGTCCCGCGCGAAGGGCAAGCTGAGAATGAAACCGGACAGCACGAAAAACACCGCCACGGCGGCACCGCCATTCAACATACCGAGCAGGAACTGCGTGAAAACATCCAGCGCCCCATACCCGTGCGGCACCGCCCCCACACCCTTGGGCGTGAAGGCCAGCACCAGATGGTAGAGCACCACGATCGCGGCGGCGATCCCGCGCAACCCTTCCAGGGGAATCAATTTCCGGCCGCTATCCGCCATATGGGGTTAAGTGGCGCGCGAAGGGAAAAATTCAGCTTTCCGGCGGATGGCGTTTTTTTAAAGTCTGGTTTGGCCACGCCCCGCCGGCGGCCGGATGGAACCTAGCCTATTGGGCGGAAACGGCAGGCGGCGCGGCCCCGCGCCAGGGATGGGCCACCTCATCCGACGAAACCACCGGGCGCGTCGAGGGCACGAGTACCATGGTCAAAATTCTCTGTTTGGGTTACTGTCGGATGACAGTCATTTCTTGCGTATTAGTCAGCCGTTTTACCACTTAATTGCGGCCAACCACCGGTTATTGAATTGCCATGCCCGACGCACCGACTCAAACCTACCTGACCAGCACACCGCACGCGGCCCCCGGCGCGGGCCTGCTCTTTCTGCGCGAGGACGAATTGCGCCTGGCCCAGGACATGCTGTTCTTCGCCCTGCGGGATCTGAACGGCCCGCCCGATGCGATCCTCGCGGAGCTGGATTTCGGGCGCGCGCATCATCGCTGCCTGCACTGGATCAGCCGCCGGCCCGGCCTGAAAGTGGGGGAGCTTCTGTCTATCCTCGACATCACCAAGCAGAGCCTCACCCGCGTGCTCGGACCATTGATCCGCGAGGGCTATGTGTCCCAGGTTCCTGGCTCGAAGGACCGGCGCCAGCGCCTGCTGACCTTGACGGACAAGGGCGCCACGCTGGAACGCAAATTGTTCGAGGCGCAGCGGAAGCGGCTGCTGACCGCCTATCGTGAGGCCGGCGGACCGGCGGTGGATGGGTTCAAGCGTGTCATGCGCGGGCTGATCAGCCCCGAAGGCCGCGCCTATATGGGAAGCCCCGAGGCGGCCCGCGCGCCGAAGCCCGCCCGCAAGGCCTGACCGCCGCGCCATGGTCCAGCCAACCTTGAACGAGGACGCGCCCCATATCCTGCTCGTCGACGACGATGCGCGCCTGGCCGCCCTGGCTGGACGCTATCTCTCCGAGCAGGGGTTTCGCGTCACCCGCGCCACCTCCGCCGCGGAGGCGCGCGAGCGGCTACGCGCCATGGAATTCGACCTGATGGTGCTGGATGTGATGATGCCCGGCGAAAACGGGCTGGACCTCACCGTCAGCCTGCGCGGCGAGCGCGCGCCGTCCACGCCCATCCTGCTGCTCACCGCGCGGGACACACCGGAGGATGTGCTGGCCGGTTTCGAGGCCGGCGCGGACGATTATCTCGGCAAGCCGTTCGATCCGCGCGTTCTGGTCGCGCGGTTGCGCGCCATGCTGCGCCGCGCTCAACCGCCCGCCGCCGCCGGCCCCTTGCAGCTCGGCGAGGCCAGCTTCGACGCCGGACGCGGCGAATTGATCACCCCGCATAGCCGGGTCCGGCTGACCGGCGCGGAGCTGGCCCTGCTGACCAGCCTCGCCGCCCGGCCGCATGAAATCTTCTCCCGCGAGGCGCTGGCCGCCATGCTGGGGCTGGACGATGTGAATGAGCGCGCCATCGACGTGCAGGTGACGCGCCTGCGCCGCAAGATCGAGCCGGACCCGCGTGAGCCGCGCTTTCTGCAAACCGTACGCGGCAAGGGCTATGTGCTGAAACCCGGCGCATGAGGCCACGCCCGTGAAAGTGCGACTGGGGCCACTGCAACCGGAACGGCTGCTCCGTAAGATACTGCCGCGCGGGCTGTTCGGGCGCTCTCTTCTTATCGTGCTGATTCCGATGCTCGTGCTACAGGCCGTGGCGTTGCAGATCTTCTATGGGTCGCATCTCGATGAGCTGTCCCGCCGCCTCGCCGGGGCCGTGGCGGGTGAAATCGGCTTCATGATCGACCAGATCGAGCGCGACCCCGCCCATCGCACGCTGGTCTTGCAGGAGGGCGATATTCATTTCACCTTCCAGAGCACCTTCATGCGGGGAGAGACGCTGCGCCATTTGCCCCCGCCGGATGCCCCAGGCCCGGTGGATAACGATCTCGCCAATGCCCTGGCGCAGGATATTCACCGCCCCTTCAATGTCGCCTGGCATGCCAAACCCGGCATTTTGCGCGTGGATATTCAGATGGCGGACGGCGTCATCAGCATCAACGTGCCGCGCAAACGGCTATTCGTCGGCACTTTCTATATCTTTCTGGTCTGGCTCATCGGCTCGGCCCTGCTGATGGTCAGCCTCGCCGCCTTGTTCCTGCGCACCCAGGTACGCGGCATACGCCGCCTGGCGGAAGCGGCGGAGGATTTCGGCATGGGGCGGGATAACGGGCCGATCCGCCCGGAAGGCGCCATAGAGGTACGCCGCGCCGCCAGCGCCTTCAACCGCATGCAGGACCGGCTGCGCCGCTTTCTCTCCCAGCGCACCACCATGCTGGCGGGGGTGAGTCACGATCTGCGCACCCCCCTCACCCGCCTGCGCCTGGCGATGGCCATGCAGCCCAGCATCACCGCCGAGGATTTGCAGGACATGGAAAACGACATCGCGGACATGGAGCGGCTGATCAATATCTATCTCGATTTCGCTCGTGGCGAGGGCAGCGAGCAGGCCGTGCCCATAGATCTGCCCTTGCTGCTGGAGGAGCTGTGCGGCACCGCCAAGCGCACGGGCGCGTCCATCGACCTGTCCACCACGGGAGAGATGATCGTGACGCTGCGCCCCGAGGCGATGCGCCGGGCCCTGACCAACCTGATCGACAATGCCCGCCGTCATGCCAGCCAGATCTGGGTCAGCGCGGCGCGCTCAGGTGCCAGCGTGCGGATCCTCATCGAGGATAACGGCCCCGGCATCCCGGAACAGAAGCGCGAAACGCTGCTAAAACCATTCGAAAGCGACCATCCCGGCGGCACCGGGCTCGGCCTCTCCATCGCCCGGGACATTGTCGTCGCCCATGGTGGAACGATCCTGCTGCTGGACCGCCCGGGCGGAGGGCTGAGGGTGATGGTGGAACTGCCGGGCTGACACGCTCAAGGCCCGCCGGCCCAGGGCTGCATCGACCCGGGCGGAGCCGTTTCCGGCGGCGGGCGATTATCCTACAACCGCCCGCTCATTTTCACCATGCGCCTCCACCAGGGCCAGCAGCCCCTGGATGATCTGCGTCGGCGTGGGGGCACAGCCGGCAATCACCAGATCGACCGGCAAAAATGCATCCGCCCCGCCGGCCACGGCGGGAGAGCCCTTGAAAACACCGCCATCCACCGCACAATCGCCCAGCGCCACCACGAAAACCGGATCGGGCATGGCGGCGCGGAGCTGGGCCACCGCCTCGCGCATATTCACCCCGGCCACGCCGGTGATCAGCAGAATATCCGCATGGCGCGGGCTCGGCGTGAAACTCAGCCCGTATTGAGTGAGATCGTAGATGAGGTTCTGGGTGGCGCGCAGTTCCAGCTCGCAGCCATTGCAGCTTCCGGCGGCCACATGGCGGATGGTCAGCGCCCGCCCCAGCCGCCCTTGCCCCGCCGCCGCCAGTCGGGCGCGCAGGGTCTTGACCAGTTCCTCATCCGGAGCGCTGGCCGGGGCGGCGCGGGAGAGCAGATGCCGGGCGACGGTTTTCCAAACCATGGCGCCACCATAATCCCGGCACCCCGTGCCGCGAAAGAGCTATCGTGGCAGGAAACCGACGATCCGCTCCGCCGCATCGGCGATCGGCCCGGCGATGGCGGCGGCCCGGTGTGCGCCCGCCTGTAAAATCCGGTCCAGCTCGGCCTTATCCGCCAGGTAATCGCGCGTGCGCTTGCCGATCGGCTCCACATGCGCCACCAGCGCCTCGGCCAGCGCGGCCTTGAAAGGCCCAAAGCCCGAGCCCGCGAAACGTTCCAGGATCGTCTCCTGACTTTCACCCGAAACCGCCGCGAAGATGCCCAGCAAATTGCGTGCCTCCGGCCTGTCCGCCAGGGCGGCCAGATTGTCCGGCAGCGGCTCCGGGTCGGTCTTGGCCTTACGGATCTTCTGGGCGATAGCGTCCGCATCGTCGGTCATGTTGATACGGGACTGATCGGACGGGTCGGATTTAGACATTTTCTTGGTACCGTCGCGCAAGGACATCACCCGCGCGGTCTCCTTCAACACGAAGGGCTCGATACGCGGGAAAAAATTCACCCCGAAATCATGGTTGAATTTCTCCGCGATGTCGTTCGCCAGTTCGATATGCTGGAGTTGATCGTCCCCCACCGGCACTTTCGTGGCGTGGTAGGCGTGGATGTCGGCCGCCATCAGGTTCGGGTATACGAACAGCCCGGTGGAGACCTCCTCCTGGTTCTTGCCCGCCTTGTCCTTGAACTGGGTCATGCGCTTCAGCCAGCCCATGCGGGCCACGCAATTGAAGATCCAGGCCAGGCGCGCATGGGCGGAAACGGCGGATTGGTGGAAGAGAATGCTGCGCTCGGGGTCGATCCCGCAGGCCAGCAGCAAGGCGGCCATGGTGTAGGTCTGCTCGCGCAGGGCGGCGGGCTCCTGGAAGGTGGTGATGGCGTGCAGATCCACGAGGCAATAGATACAGTCATCCTCCCCTTGCTGCAGCGCCACCCAGTTGCGCAGCGCGCCCAGATAATTGCCGAGCGTGGCGATGCCGGTGGGCTGGATGCCTGAGAAGATGCGGGCCATTTTCGTCTGTCTCCGTTACGCGTGTGGGGTTAGCCGCCAAACGGGAAACAGACAATGGGAGCAAAACACAGCACCGGCCCGTCAACCCGCGGCGGCACTGAAATGATCGGTATATCCCGTGCCGCTCTGTCAGGCAGGGCGCCACCAAGGCAGCGGGGCAAGATAGCGGGTTTGCATGGCGCGGACCATAAGCCCGGCCCGGCAAGGCGCGCAAGCCTTCCACCACCGCCGACACAGGCTTATGCTACCCTCATCGTGCCGCCAGAACAGGATATTCTTGCCCGTCTCGCCCGTTCCGCTTTCCGCCGCCGGTTTCATCTCGGCCCGCGCGAACGGGACTATGCCGCCGCCAAGGGGCGCGAGGAGATCGCCGGGCATGCCCGCCAGTTCATCGCCATGCGCCTCGCCCCCGCCGCGCCGGCCAATGACGGACGGCAAACCCCCTGGCGTGGCCACCCGGTCTTTATCGCCCAGCATGCCACGGCCTGCTGCTGCCGCTCTTGCCTGGCGAAATGGCATGGTTTTCCACGCGGTCAGGCGCTGGATACGCCCGCGCGGGACTATATCCTCGGCGTGCTGATGCGCTGGCTGGACCGTGAAATGCGCAACCCCGACCATGAGACGCCCCCATGAGCACAGGCACCCCGGCCACGCAATTCCTGCGTGCCGCGAAGATTCCCTTCGAAATCCTGGAATATGATTACGAACCGGGGCATGACCGCGTCGCCCTGCAAGCGGCGGCGGCCTTGGGTCTGCCGCCGGGGCAATTGCTGAAAACCCTGATGCTGGAAGTGGACCGCGCCCCGGTCTGCGCGGTGTTGCCGGGGGAGCGCAGCCTCTCCATGAAGTTCGCCGCGGCGGCGGCGGCGGGCAAATCGGCGGCGATGATGCCACCGGAAAAGGCCGAACGCCTCACCGGTTATCATACGGGCGGCATCAGCCCATTCGGCCAGCGCAAGCGCGTGCCGGTTCTGTTCGAGGAATCCGCGCTCGGCTTCGGCAAGGTGGCGATCAATGGCGGGCGGCGCGGGCTGATCCTGCTTCTCGCCCCGGACGCGGCCTGCCGGGCAGTGGGCGCCAAAACCTGCCGCCTCTGCGCGCAAGACTGAGCGCAGAGGCAAAACGTACAATCATTTCAATATGTTTTAAAACCGAAACCGGGCTTCCAGATCAGGATTCCCGGCCCAGGGCCGCCTGGAATTCCGCCCATTCACGCTTGGAAAGGCCCGCGCCTTCCTGCGTCACCGCCTCCCCCGCCAACATTCTCTTCACACAATCGAGCATCTTCGCGGAGAAGCTCACGGCCCCCAGCCGGTAGTCGCAAAACGCCTTGTAGGAGAGCGGCACCCAAGCCTCGGTAAGCTTCAGCATCGCCTCGGCATAGACACGGATTTCATGCTGGGCGTGGCTGTCCGCGCGCAGGCGCAGGAAATGGAAGAGGTTATGCAGGTCTGTCTTCCAGTACCATTGGGTATAGGTGTTGAGCGTGAGATTCATCCGCGCCAGTTCACGCGCCAGCCCCACCTCCTCGCCCAGCATTTCCTCGTAATGGCCATAGGTCTGTTCCGCGTCCTGGCGGAGCAGGCCGAGCACGCGGGCGGTGGTTTCGGCATCCAGCACCTCGCCCCGGCCCTGGCGGTTGACGGTGCTTTGCCGGGCCATCTGTCCGGGCACCGGCAGGTAATAATCCTTGTCGAGAATGGAATAGCGCGCCGAATATTCGTTCACATTGGCGGTGCGGTGGCGAATCCATTGCCGCGCCACGAAGATCGGCAGCTTCACATGAAACTTGATCTCGCACATCTCGAAGGGTGTCGAGTGATGATGGCGCATGAGATAGCGGATCAGCCCCTCATCCTCCAGCGCCCGGCGGGTGCCCCGCCCGTAAGAAACACGCGCGGCCTGCACCACGGCGGCATCGTCGCCCATATAGTCCACCACCCGCACGAAGCCATGGTCCAGCACCGGAATGGCGGTGAAAAGCCGCTCCTCCAGCGCCGCCACGGTCGGTCGGCGGGTGGTGTGGGAGGCGGCGCGCGCGGCCTCGATCTCGGTCTGCTGTTCGGGTGAAAGGGTCATGCCCCTCTCTCTTTCACATTCTGCGATTCGGAACTATATTAACCGCGTCAGCTTGCTGACTATGGCGATAAACGGTGCGTGGAATAAGCGTTGTGGACCCGGGGGCGGTACCCGGCGCCTCCATATTTCCCGGCGGCCTGATTCAGACGGCGCGGCAATGCCGCCTCGTCCTCAGGACGCGATCAAACGGGGATTTGCGGGGGCGAAACAGACTCGACACGCGTGGTAAAGACCCACCTTTTGCCCGGCATTGTACCGCCGTTATCGGGCTAATTTTTAAATGCGAACGATAACAACGTTGCATTCGCTCAGGCTGCCTAATCAGTAGCTAAAGCGCGGCTCGGGGGGCGCCGGGCAACAGAAGCCCCCCACCTTGGCCGCGCCGATGCATTGGTTGCGCGAACCCGTGCCTACACTATGGTGCCTTGGCTGGCGGCGGCGAGATGAGCATGCCGCGCCGGCAGGAATTCATCAGAGGAGGAGCGTCCCCATGCCGGACCAAAACGCCATCTATGTCTTTGCCACCCTCACCGCCGCCGCAGGCAAGGAAGCCGCGCTGCGCCAGATCCTCACCGATCTGGTGAACGCCACCCGCCAGGAGCCGGGCAATCTGCTCTATCATCTCCATGAGGGCACCCAGGCGCCGGGCACATTCCTGGTCTATGAAGCCTATCGGGACAAGGCCGCAGTGGAAGCACACATGGCGAGCGCGCATCTACAGGGCGCCCTGGCCGCCGCCAGCCCGCTCCTGGGAGCGGCCCCCGTCATCATTCCAGCCAGCCAGATCGTCTGAAACACGCCATCCAGCCGCCCTGGCGTCCCAAAGGCCGCCAGGGCGGGAGACAAAAAAAAGGCGGTGCAAATTGCACCGCCAAGTTTAGGGAGGAAACGTCCAAGAAATAGGAGAGAGAACTCATCCTATGGGAAAATTATATAAGCCAGCCGCTTGATCCGCGAAATATGGTTTTTCGCAGCGCAGCAATGCCAAAAAGCTGGCGTAATGAATTTTCCTACATTGGCGTGTCATGGCTTTTAGCACCCATTGCCCCCGATATGCAGAATGATTCAGGGGGATTTGGGGGAGGCTTCAGGCCTCCGGCACCAGCACGATCACCGCCGCCTGGGCGGCGATGCCCTCGCCCCGCCCGGGAAACCCCAATTTCTCCGTGGTAGTGGCCTTGACCGACACCAGATCAACCGAAACCCCCATCAACGCCGCCAGCCTTTCGCGCATGGCCTGGGCGTGCGGGCCGATTTTCGGGCGTTCGCAGATAATCGTTATATCCGCGTTGGCAAGCCGGCCTCCGCGCAGGGCGATGCGTTCCGCCGCATGCCGCAGAAACCGGGCGCTGTCGGCATCTTTCCATGTGTTTTCGCTGGGCGGGAAATGCCGGCCGATATCGCCCTCCGCCAGCGCGCCATAAATGGCGTCGCACAACGCATGGATGCCGACATCGGCATCCGAATGGCCCGCCAGACCTTTGTCATGCGGAATTTTCACCCCGCAAATGATCATGTCGCGGTTTTCCGCCATGGCGTGAACGTCAAAACCTGTGCCGATGCGCGGGATCATGATGTCTTTCTCCTGAGATTGCCGGGCGGGAATGCACGGGGCGCGGCATTATCGTCAATAACCCTCATTGCGCCGCGCGGCATTGGCAACTAATTTGCCCAAATCATGAGCAATGACGTTTTCCCTCTGATCAAACCGCTGACGATCGGCCAAGGCCCGCGCCAGGTCCGGCTTGAGCACCCGGTCATTCTCGCGCCGCTCTCCGGCGTGACCGACCTGCCCTTCCGCACATTGGTGAAGGAGCATGGCGCCGGAATGGTGGTTTCGGAGATGATCGCCTCCTGGGCGATGGTGCGTGAAAACCGCGCCACGCTGCGCATGGCCAAGGTCGCGGCGGGGGGCGGCCCCTCCTCCGTGCAGCTCGCGGGCTGCGAACCCGAGGCGATGGCCGAGGCCGCGAGGATCGCCGTGGGGCTGGGCGCGGACCTGATCGACATTAATTTCGGCTGCCCGGTGAAGAAAGTGGCGATCGGCCAGATGGCCGGCTCCTCCCTGATGCGCGACGAGGCCCTGGCCGGGCGCATATTGGAAGCCACCGCGCGCGCCGTGGATGTGCCGGTGACACTGAAAATGCGCATGGGCTGGGACCATAACAACCTCAACGCCCCGAATCTGGCGCGAATCGCCGAAGCGGCCGGCATCCAGATGCTCACCGTGCATGGGCGCACCCGCCAGCAATTCTACGAGGGCACGGCCAACTGGGACTTCATCGCCGAGGTGAAGGCCGCGACCAGCCTGCCGGTGATTGTGAATGGCGACATCACCACCGAGCTCAAGGCCGCCGAGGCACTGCGCCGCTCCGGCGCGGACGGGGTGATGATCGGGCGCGGTTCCTATGGCCGCCCCTGGTTTCTGCGGCAGGTGATGCATTATCTCACCACTGGAAGCTGCCTGCCCGCCCCCTCCCTGGCCGAGCAGAAGGACATATTGCTGCATCATTACCGCGCCATCCGCGCCCATTTCGGGGACCAGCCAGGCGTGCGGCTGGGGCGCAAGCACGTGGCCTGGTACAGCCAGGGGCTGCACAGCTCCGCCGGGTTCCGCGCCCAGGTGAACCGGCTGGACACGGGAGAAGCCGTGGAAGGCTTGATCCACCAATTCTACGACCCGCTGATCGCGCAGGGGTTCGTGCGCCAGGATGAAGTGGCGCTGGCGGCATGAGGCAGGCGGACAAGGCCCCGCGCCCAGGCCAGGAACATCTCACGGCGCGCCAAGGGAACAATGTGAAATGAGCGGGTTCAGAAAGGCGTTCAAACTCGTCCGCCGCGCGCCACGTGACAAGCAGATCAAGCTCGACCCGGCGCAGATGCTCGAAGCCTTGCCCATCGCCATGGTGGTGGTGGACGAACAGGATGTGATCTGCGACGTGAATTACGCGGCGGAGGAGTTTTTCGGCGCCTCCAAGAGTCTTCTGCAGCATTCCAATCTTGGCGAATTGCTGCCGGTGGATCATCCGATTTTCCTGATGATGGAACGCGCGCGCAGCGCCGGCGTGACCATCGCCGAGCATGACCTCATCATGGAGGGCCCGCGCATGGCCCGGCGCGGCTGCGCGGTGCTGGCCGCGCCGATGCTGGACAATCCCGGCTATGTGATGCTCACCTTCCAGGATGAATCCGCCGCCAAGGCGCTCGGCCAGCAAATGTCCGCGCGCAACGCGGCGCGCTCCATCACTGGCATGGCCGCGATTCTGGCGCATGAGGTGAAGAACCCGCTCTCGGGGATTCGCGGCGCGGCGCAGCTGCTGGAGCTGAACGCCCCGCCCCAGGACAAGGAACTGGCCGTGCTGATCCGCGACGAGGCCGACCGCATCCGCGCCATGGTGGAGCGCATGGAAACCTTCGGCGAAAAGAAGCTGGAGCGGCAGGCGGTGAATATCCACCGCGTGCTTGAGCATGTGCGCAAGCTCTCCGGTTCGGGCTTCGCCGCGCGGGTGAAATTCGTCGAGACCTACGACCCGTCCCTGCCGCATGTGCTGGGCGACCGCGACCAGCTGATCCAGGTGCTGCTGAACCTGGTGAAGAACGCCGCCGAGGCGATCTCGGGCAGCGACAGGCAGGATGGGGAGATCCATCTTTCCACCGGCTTCCAGCATGGCGTGCGGCTTTCCGCCTCGTTCGGGCGGGCGCGCCCGAACCTGCCGATCTTCGTCTCGGTGCGCGATAACGGCCCCGGCATCCCCGAGGATATACGCCGGCATCTGTTCGAGCCCTTTGTCTCCACCAAGGCGGCGGGATCGGGGCTGGGGCTGGCGCTGGTGGCGAAGATCGTCGCCGACCATGGCGGGCTGATCGATGTCGATAGTCGCCCCGGCCGCACCGAATTCCGCATCCATTTACCCGTCTATGAAGACCCCCAAGAAGGCGTGAATTAAAACGATGACGCTCCCCACCATCCTCGTCGCCGACGACGACCGCTCGATCCGTACCGTGCTCACCCAGGCGCTGGGCCGCGCTGGCTATCAAGTGCGCGCCACCTCTTCCGCCGCCACGCTCTGGCGCTGGGTCGAGGATGGCGAGGGAGACGTGGTCATCACCGACGTGATCATGCCCGATGAGAACGGGCTGGACCTGATCCCGCGCATCCGGCGCATCCGCCCGGAATTGCCGGTGATCGTGATGAGCGCGCAAAGCACGCTGACCACCGCCGTGCAGGCCACCCAGCGCGGCGCCTTCGAATATCTGCCCAAGCCCTTCGACCTCACGGATCTGCTCGCCGTGGTGGACCGGGCGCTGAAACAGCCCGTGCCCCTGGCCCCGCAGGCGGAAACGCCGAAGGCCGCGGGCGAGGAGCCCTTGCCGCTGATCGGGCGCAGCCCGGCCATGCAGGAGATCTACCGGATCATCGCGCGGCTCACCACCACGGACCTGACCGTGATGATCAATGGCGAATCCGGGGCTGGCAAGGAATTGGTGGCCCGCGCCCTGCACGATTACGGCCGCCGGCGCACCGGGCCGTTCGTGGCCATCAACATGGCCGCCATCCCGCGCGAGCTGATCGAAAGCGAGCTGTTCGGCCATGAGCGCGGCGCCTTCACCGGCGCCACCAACCGGCATATCGGGCGTTTCGAACAGGCGGCGGGCGGCACGCTGTTTCTGGACGAGATCGGCGACATGCCGCCAGAGGCCCAGACCCGCCTGCTGCGCGTATTGCAGGAAGGCGAATTCACCACCGTGGGCGGGCGCCAGCCGATTCGCGCCAATGCCCGCATCGTCGCCGCCACCCACCGGGACCTGCGCGCGCTCATCCGCTCAGGCCAGTTCCGCGAGGATCTGTTCTACCGGCTCAATGTCGTGCCCATCCGCCTGCCGCCCTTGCGTGAGCGCCCGGACGATATTCCCGTGCTGGCCCAGCACTTTCTCAACAAGGCGCAGGCCGAGGGGCTGCCCGCCAAGACCATCGACCCCGCCGCCATGGCTCTGCTTTCGGCCTATCGCTGGCCGGGCAATGTCCGCGAGCTGGAAAATCTGATCCGCCGTCTGGCCGCCCTGGTCCCGCAACCGGTGATCACCGAGGAGATCATCACCCAGGAGCTGACCGAATATACCCCGACGGAAGAGCCCGCGGCCGACACGCAGGGCGAAGAGAGCGACAACGTGACCACGGTGGTGGAACGCCATATCGCCCGGCTGCTCGCCTCCTTGCGCGAATCCGGCGAGGAAGGGGTGCTCTATGAGCGTGCCCTGGCGGAGCTGGAACGCCCGCTGATCCGCATGACGCTTGCCGAGACCAGGGGCAACCAGATCCGCGCCGCGGCATTGCTCGGCCTCAACCGCAACACGCTGCGCAAGAAGATCCGCGAGCACGGAATCGGCGTGCAGCGCCGGGTGGGATGAGCGAGCCCGCGCCCGCCAGCCGGCCCACGCGCTCCAAGCTCGCCTGGGCGGTGGATCTGATGCTGGGCCGGGTGGCGACCTTGCTGGTCGCCTCCGTGGCGCTGGTGCTGGGCATCCTCACCTTCGCGCTGCTGGCCGGGCGAGTTCGGATGTCCATGCATTCGGGCGGCACGGTCGGGCTGATCTTCGCGGATTTCGCCGCGCTGCTGTTCCTGATCCTGGTGGTTGCCGGGCGCGTGACCCGTGTGCTGCTGGAGCACCGGCGCGGTGCCGCCGGCGCGCGGCTGCATGTGCGGCTGGTGTTTCTGTTCGGCGCCGTGGCCGCCGTGCCCGCCATATTGGTGGCGGTCTTCGCCATCGTCTTCTTCAATTTCGGCGTGCAGGCCTGGTTCAACAACCGGGTGCAGACGGCCCTGGCGGAAAGCGCCCAGGTGGCGCAGGGCTATCTGGCCGAGCATGATAACGACATCCGGCTCGACGCGCTGGCCATGGCCAACGATCTGTCGCAGTCAGGCTCCGTGTTTTTCGGCGATCCGAACGAATTCGCCTCCTATCTCGTCAGCCAAACCTCGGTGCGCGGCCTGACCCAGGCGGTGATTTTCGACCCGCGCACCGGGCAGGTGATCGCCTCGGCCGGGCTGTTCGCGGGCATCGCCGCCAGCGTGCCGGACGCACACGCCATCACCCAGGCCAATAACGGGCAGGTGCCGGTGATCAGCCCGCCCGGCAGCACGGTGGAGCAGGCGGTGATCAAGCTCGACATCACCCCGCCCCTAATGCTGATGGTGGAAAAGCCGATCGACCCGGCGATTCTGGACCACGTGAACAAGACGCAGGAGGCCGTGGCGGAATATCAGCG
Source organism: Acidocella sp. (assembly GCF_050253495.1). Classification (NCBI taxonomy): domain Bacteria; kingdom Pseudomonadati; phylum Pseudomonadota; class Alphaproteobacteria; order Acetobacterales; family Acidocellaceae; genus Acidocella; species Acidocella sp. The sequence continues at coordinate 68,621 of NZ_JBFWIX010000004.1, read as the reverse complement.
CCTCGCCAAGAACCGCTCACAGCTTGAAGTCTCCTTCGCGCTGATCATCGCCGTGCTGACGCTACTGGTGCTCTCCGCGCTGATCGGGTTCGGCCTCGTCATCGCCAACCAGATCGCCAAGCCGCTGGGACATCTGATCCGGGCCGCCGAACGGGTCGGCCAGGGCGACCTGGAGGCGCAAGTGCCCGAGCGCGGCACCGGAGACGAGGTGGAGGGACTGTCGCGCGCCTTCAACCGCATGACCGCGCAGATCGCGACCCAGCATAAGGAATTGCTGGACGTGAACAACCAGCTCGACGAGCGGCGCCGCTTCACCGAAACGGTGCTGGCGGGCGTCTCCGCCGGCGTGATCGGGCTGGATGCCAAGGGGCGGATCGAATTGCCCAACCGCGCCGCCTCGGAGCTGCTGCGGCTCGACCTGTTGCCCCAAACGGGCCAGAATCTGGCCGAAATCGTGCCGGAATTCGCCCCTCTCATCGCGGCGGTGATGGCCAACCCCGAACGGCCCGCCACGGCGCAGGTCGAGCACGGCAAGAGCGCCGCCAAGCGCGTGCTGCTGGTGCGGATTGGCGCGGAAATGAAGGAAGGGGTAGCGGATGGGTTCATCGTGACCTTCGACGACGTGACCGAATTGATGTCGGCCCAGCGCAAGGCCGCCTGGGCGGATGTGGCGCGGCGCATCGCGCATGAGATCAAGAACCCGCTGACTCCCATCCAGCTTTCCGCCGAACGGCTGAAGCGGCGCTTCGCCAAGGAAATCACCTCCGACCCGGAAAGCTTCACCCAATGCGCCGAGACCATCGTGCGCCATGTCGGCGATATTGGCCGCATGGTGGATGAGTTCTCCGCCTTCGCGCGCATGCCCCAGCCGGTGATGCGCCCGGAATCGCTGGAGAGGCTGGCCCGCGAGGCCATGGTGCTGCAACGCGTGGCCAACCGGAACATCGACTGGCAAGTGCTGATCGAAGCACCGCTGCGCGCCAAATGCGACCGGCGGCTGATCGGCCAGGCCCTCACCAACCTGTTGCAGAACGCCGCCGATGCGGTGGAGATGCGCGACGGCGCCAGCCATGTGACACTCAGGCTTTATGAGGAAAACGGCATGGCGGTGCTGAACGTGACCGATGACGGCATCGGCCTGCCGGAGACCGGACGCGACCGGCTGACCGAACCTTATGTGACGCATAAGCCGAAAGGTACGGGGCTTGGTCTTGCCATTGTCGCCAAGATCATGGAGGACCATGGCGGGCGGCTTGAACTGAAAACCGCGCCGGGGGGAACCGGCGCCGAAGTGTCTCTGATTTTGCCGGCGCTGCCGGAGGGTGCGATGCTGGAGGAAGCGAAGGAGTTGCCTGCTCGATGACCGAGATTCTGATCGTGGATGACGAGCCGGATATCCGCATGCTGGTCGAAGCGATTCTCAAGGATGAGGGATATGAGGCCCGCTGCGCCGGCACCTCGGACGAGGCGCTGGCCGCCTATCGCGCGCGCCGCCCGTCCCTGGTGATTCTCGATGTCTGGCTGCAAGGCTCGAAGCTGGACGGAATCGGGATTCTCGACGTGCTGCACCAGGAGGTGCCCCGCGTGCCGGTGGTGATGATCTCCGGGCATGGCACCATCGAGACCGCCGTCGCCGCGATCCAGCGCGGCGCCTATGATTTCATCGAGAAGCCCTTCAATTCCGACCGGCTGCTGCTGGTGGTCAAACGCGCCCTGGAGGCGGCGAAGCTGGAACGCGAGAATGCCGAGCTGCGCCTGCGCGTGGGCAACGACACCAAGCTGACCGGCGAGGGCCATGGCATCGCCACCCTGCGCAACACCGTGGAAAAAGTGGCGCCAACCGGCTCGCGCGTGCTGATTTCCGGCCCGCCGGGCGCGGGCAAGGAGATCGTGGCGCGAATGATCCACGCCAAGTCCCGCCGCGCGGAAGGGCCTTTCGTGGTGATGAATTGCGCCATATTGGCCCCGGAGAAGTTCGAGGCCGAGCTGTTCGGCATCGAGGCCGGACCGGACAGCCCGCGCAAGCCGGGCGTGCTGGAACGCGCCCATGGCGGCACCTTGCTGCTGGACGAGGTCTCCGAACTGCCGCTGGAAATGCAAAGCAAGATTGCCCGCGTGCTACAGGACCAGGGGTTTGAGCGCGTGGGCGGCACGACCCGGGTGAAGGTGGATATTCGCGTGCTGGCGACGACGGTGAAGGATCTGACGGCGGAAATCGCGGAGGGGCGGTTCCGGGAAGATCTTTATTACCGCCTTGCGGTGGTGCCGCTGCGGGTCCCCCCGCTGAAAGAGCGACGTGAGGATATTCCAGCCCTGGCCAATCATTTTCTGAAGCATGCGGCTGATATTTCCGGCCTGCCGCCGCGCAGCCTGGCGTCCGACGCGGTGGCGGCGCTGCAGGCGCATGACTGGCCGGGCAATGTGCGCCAGCTACGCAATGTGATGGACTGGCTGATGATCATGCGCTCGAACGAGCCGGGCGAGCTGTTCCATGCCGAGCATCTGCCCACGGAGCTGGCCGCGCACGCGCCGCGCGCCTTGGCCATCGACCCGGCGGCGGATGTGATGGCGCTGCCGCTGCGCGAGGCGCGCGACGTGTTCGAGACTCAATATCTGCAGGCGCAGCTTCTGCGTTTCGGCGGCAATATCTCGCGCACCGCGAATTTCGTGGGCATGGAGCGCAGCGCCTTGCACCGCAAGCTCAAGCAATTGGGCATCGGCGCGGCGGAAGACAAGGTCGCCTGAGCCAGCCTATCTCCTGTTGGCGGGAATCGAGATCACCGCGCGCAGGCCAGGGTGATTGTCGTGCAGGTGCAATGTGCCGTTATGCAGTTGCGCCACGGCCATGACCAGAGCCAGCCCCAGCCCGGACCCCGCCGTGCTGCGCGCGCTCTCGGCACGGAAAAAGCGTTCCGTCGCGCGGGCCAGATCCTTCTCGGCGATGCCCGGCCCCCGGTCCGCCACCACGATCTGCACCACCCCGTCCGCCAACTTGGCTGAAAACACCACAAGCGTCTGCGGCGCGGAAAATTTCAGGGCATTGTCCAGCAGGTTAACCACCGCCTGCTGGATCAGTTCGCGGTCGCCCAGCACCGGCAACGGCCCCGCCACCTCCGTGCGCAGCACGATCTGTTTTTCCTCGGCGACGGCGCTGTAAAGCTCGTCCAGATCCATCAGCACCGGCGCCAGGTCAAGCGGCGCGAAAGCCGCCCGGCGCGACCCCGCCTCAATTTCGGAAATGCGCAGCAGCGCCTCGAACACCGCGACGATCCCGTCCAGATCCTGGGTCGCGCGGTCGATCGCGGCCTGCATTTCCTCCTTGGTGGTGGCGTGCAGCGCCGCGTCCTCAAGCCTGGTGCGGGCACGGGTGACCGGCGTGCGCAAATCATGCGCGATGGCGTTGGAAACCTGCTTCACCCCGTCCATCAGCCTGGCGATACGGTCCAGCATCTCGTTGATGGCGCCCGCCAGATCGTCGAACTCGTCGCCGATGCCGCTGACCGCGACACGGCGGGTGATGTCCCCGCGCGCAACCGCGCTGGTGGTGATGGAGATCTTTCTGATCGTCCGCCTGAACAATGAACGTATGAGCAAGGCCCCGCCGATGCCGAGCGCGATCATCAGGCTCACCGCCCAGATCAACCCGGCGCGCAGCACGTTGCGCAGTTCCAGCCTGGCGCGCATATCCCGGCCGACCAGCAGCCTCATGCCATCGGGCAGCGCCTTGACCTTCAGCAGCGCCACGGAATCAACCCCCCGGCGGGCCACCGGCAACTCGTACCAGACATTGTTCTGGTCCAGCCCCGCCGGCCATTGGTCGAGATTACCCATCAGCTTCGCGCCGGAGGCATCCACCAGCAGATAAATGCCATCCGGATCGGAGGAACTGGCCAGACGGTCATTGATCGCCGTTTCGAGCGAGGCCAGACCGCCAAGCCTCTCATGCTCCATCAAGGCCTGGGAATCGTTATGGATGGCGTTTTCCACCTGGTTTTGCAGCAGGCTGAGGGTGGAATACCAAAGCGCCACCGCCAGCACGAAGGCGGACAGGCCGAACACCGCCGCATAAACCAGCGCGAAGCGTACGCCAGCGGAACGGAACAGCGCGCGCCGGCGGGGCCGTTCCGCCGGCGGTGTGCTGGTTTCCGCCCGTCCGGGGTTGCGGCGTCTCACCGCCTTCCCCAGGCCGCCTTCACGCGTCTTCCGCGCGCAGCATGTACCCCGCGTTGCGGACCGTATGCAGCAACGCCAGATCGAAAGGCTTGTCGATCTTCTGGCGCAGGCGGGAAATATGCACGTCGATCACGTTTGTCTGCGGATCGAAATGATAGTCCCACACGCCCTCCAGTAGCATGGTACGGGTGACCACCTGCCCGGCATGGCGCATCAGATATTCGAGCAGCCGGAACTCGCGCGGCTGCAGATCGATCTTTTGCGTTCCCCGGCGCACCGAGCGCGACAGGAGATCCATCTCCAGATCGCCCACCTGCAGGCGAGTCGCGGGGCCGTCGCTCTTGCCACGGCGGGTCAAAGCCTCCACCCGGGCCAGCAATTCGGCGAAGGCAAACGGCTTGGAGAGATAATCGTCCCCACCGGCCTTCAGCCCCTTCACCCGGTCGTCCACCTGTCCCAAGGCGGAAAGGAACAGGACCGGGGTGGTGTTGTCCTGGCCGCGCAGGGTCTCCAACAGCCGGAGACCGTCAATACCGCCCGGCAGCATGCGATCCAGAATGATCGCGTCGAAATTCTCCGAAGCGGCGAGAAACAGGCCATCCCGCCCATTATCCGCATGCTCCACCGTATGCCCGGCTTCGCGCAGGCCCTTCAAAACGAAGCCCGCCACATCCTTGTCGTCCTCAACGACGAGTATACGCATCTCTACTCCCCTATCTGAACCGGGCGCCGCCCAACGATGACCGGCAAGTGGAATATATGTGCATTCCGTCTTACCCCAAGGACCACCTTTCGCCCAGGTGGCATGGAGGCGATGGCCCGGGTCAAGGCTTCGGCCCCGGCGATCGCCTCGCCATTCACGGTCATGATCACTTCGGATTGCATCAACCCCGCCCGATCAGCGGGCCCGCCGGCTTCCAGCCCCGTGATCACGGCTCCCTGGGAGCCATCCTGCGGGTCCGCGACGGACACGCCGAGCCACCCCCGCGCCACCGCGCCATGGGCGATCAACTCCGCCACGATCGGCGCCGCGCTGTTGCTGGGAATGGCGAAGCCGATTCCCACCGATCCACCGGAAGGCGAGACAATGGCTGAATTAATGCCGATCACCCCCCCTTCCATGTTGAAAGCCGGGCCACCGGAATTACCCGGATTGATCGGGGCGTCGAGCTGCAAAAAATGATTGAAGGGGCCTTCGCCGATGTCACGCCCCTCGGCGGAGACGATGCCCAGCGTGAAGGAATTGCCCAGCGCGAACGGGTTGCCGGCGGCCAGCACCCAGTCGCCGATCTGCACCTTGCTCGAATCCGCCCAATGCGCCGGTCGCAAGGGATGAGATGGCGAGATTTTAACCACGGCGATATCCGTCAGGTCGTCCGCGCCGATTAACTTCGCCGTGAATTTTTCGCCATCATCCAGCGTCACCATGATTTTCGCCGCGCCGGCGATGACATGGTCGTTGGTGACGATCATGCCGTCCGTGCTGACGATGAAGCCCGAGCCCGCCGCTTCCGTCAGCGGCGGGGTGGCCTTGCCGCCGCGCACGGGGGCGCGCTTGCCGCCTGGATCGCCCGAAGCCTCGGTGACCGTGATACCGACGACGCTGGGGGCCACGGCCTTCACGAGCGGGGAGAGTGAATGCGGCGCGCCGGGAAAACCACCTAGCTGGGCCGACGCCAGCGCCGGGCATGCCAACCATAATCCCAGCGCCAGAAACCGCCACCTCATCGCCTGCTCCACACTTCTTCCGCAACGGCATTGCCGCCATGCCAGTCCCCCGCCATGGGCGCAAGCCGCCCAGCGCGCATAGTTGCGCCTGGCGCGCAATTATAGTCCTATATGGGCCATGGCCATGCGGCATTGAAAGCGCCGCAGCGCTTCACGATGTGCCAGAAAGGCAGCGTGCCTGGCATCCACAAGGAGGGTAGCAGAATGTGCTCCAAACGCATCGATCCATCTTCCATCGACATTGACTACCTGAAGCAGGAATTCGAAAAATTCCGCGCCGGGCTGGGCGATGCCGCGGACAAGCTGGGCGATAACGCGCATGCCGCGTTGGACCAGATCACCGACTATCTGAACGGCGGCAACCTCTCCTCGCGCGTGGCCTCCCTGGAAGAAGAACTTGGCGAACTGGGCGCGAAACTGAAGGGGACCGGCAAGGACGCCGTCACCAAGCTGGAGACGGAAGTCAGTGCCCGGCCGCTGGCCGCCATCGCCATCGCGTTCGGCGTGGGTCTGCTGGCCTCGTCCTTCGTCCGCCGGTCCTGAGCGCCCGCTTCGATGGATCTGTCCCGCCGCGCCGTCTTTGTCGGCAAGAGTGCGGCGCTATGGGCGGTCATGGCGCTCGCCGTGCTCTGCACGGCGCTCGCCGCGCTGGGGTTTTTCACCGCCGCGTTTCTGATCTGGGTCAGCGATTATCTTGGCCCCGCCGCCGCCGCCGCCATCGCGGGGGTTATTTTGCTGCTGGCCGCCTGCGCCATCGCGGGGGGGTTCACACTTGTTCTGCGGCGCATGAAGGCCCGCCAACCGAGCATGACCACGGAGGCAATGGGCAGTTTGAGCCTGGCCATCCGCCTGGCCTCGCTGGTCGTGCGGCGGGATCCACGCAAGGCGATGCTGGCCGCGCTGATCGCGGGCGCCGTGGCGGAATATTTCACCTCCCCGCGCCAGCCCAAGGGCTAGATATTCAGACCCGGCATTTTCCGGGCGGACCGACCGGTGAAGACGACACCCGCTTATGGCTTAGCGGGTGGATCGATCAGGTCGGCAGACGGCGGCGGGCCCGCTTCGCGCGGGTGCCAGCGCCGTCTGAGACCTTGAAGCGAGACTATTTGGTGTTCTTGGCCGCGGCCTGGAGATCCGCGGCGCGAGCCAGGATGCGGTTTTCCAACCCGCTGGCGAGGGAAGGATCCGCCGGGGTGTCGACCCACGCCCCACCTTGCTGGAGCTGCTCGAACACGCTCACCTGAATCGCATCGGCGGTCAGGGTCTTGCTGAGGATATAGGCATTGGCCTTGAAGCGCGTGCCGGGCTCGGACGGTGGGCTGTACCAATCGGTGATGATCACGCCGCCGAACGGATCGGCCGAGGCCAGCGGCATGAAGGACAGCGTGTCCAGCGTCGCGCGCCAAAGATAGGCATTCACCTGGATATTGGTGTTGGCGCCGTTATTGCCACTGGTCCCCTTGCCCAGCGTGAACAGCGAGCCAGACCCTTCGGCTGGCGATCCCATGCCGCCCATCTCATAATTATCCACGGTCGGGGCTGAGGTTTTAACACCACTACAGGCACTGAGAGACAGGACGCTTAGCGCCAAGCTGGCGGGAACGGCGATACGTTGAATAATCCTCAATTCTGCTCTCCAAGCCCGAAACTGCATGCTGTTTAGCCTTCAACCCCGGTTCCGCCAAGGGCCGCGACCATACGAGATACAAAGCACGTCCTCAAACAAAAAGGGTGGCGGTTACCCGCCACCCTTTCCTGAACAGCCCCGTTAGGGAGTTGCTCTAATTGGTTACCACTTGAGGGTGGCGCCGGCAGCGATAACCTGCTCCTGAGTGTTCGAACGGTCACCGGAGACGGTGGTCGGCTGATGCTGGTGACCATACAAATACTGCACGAACAGGCCGATCGGCTTAGCCAACTGGTAGTTGGCGCCAGCGGCCACACCATACTCGCTCAGCGTGCGTGCGGTGGTGGTGGTGCCAGGAACGTACTTACCGGAAGACTGCTCGTTGAAGTAAGACGCGCCAACCGTATAGGGGCCAATATTGTAGGACGCGCCCACGATGTAACCCAGCGCGTTGCGGGCACCCTTCGGCTTGAAGTCGTAACCGTCTTCAACCTGGCCCCACTTGAGGTTGCCGCCCACGGTCAGACCGGCATAGGTGGTCTGCGCGCCAGCCTGGAACACGCTCAGCTCGTCGTAGCCATACGGCGCTATGGTATTGCCCTTGCTATCAAGATAAAGGCCATTGGTGCTGCCCAGTGGCGAACCATGCAGGTAAGAAATGGACACCTTGTTGGCGAAACCGGACATCTGGTTGGCATACGTCGCGGACACGTCCAGCGTGTTGCGGCGACGGCTGTTGCTGCCATTGGCGATGGAAGCGGCGTTGGCACCGTTGGCGCTGCCAGCGGAGGCATAGCCTTCCTTGATTCCGTTGGAGTTCGGCTCGAAGCCGATGATGCCGGAGAGTTTCCCGCCCAGGGTCTCAACAGCCGGAGTCTCATACACGATCTTGTCCGTGGTGTAGAGGTGGCTGTAATCGGCGTAGATGAAGTTACCCGGCGCGGAAGGCAGCAGCATAACGGCGCCGCCGTCGGCGTTGAACTGCGCGCCGTCACCGAAGCTCTCGATCACACCGGTCTGGGACAGGGTGAAGGCGGAATCGGTCTGACCGAAGCGCACAAAGCCATACTCGGGCATGCCGATATAGCCGTAAGCGCGCTGCACGTACAGGCCGGCAAAGCCGTTACCGTTGGTGGAGTTGTTGTTCTTGCCCTGACCAGCGTTGGAAACCAGGGTCCGCAGTTCACCCTGGAAACCGTACCAGATGCCGCTGGCGGTCTGGCCGTCGAAGCCGGGATACAGACGGAAATCACCAAAGGTGCCGGTGCTGTTCAGCTTATAGCCAGCCGCGTCGCTGCCCATGTTGGAGGCGCCATAAGCACCAAAACCATATTGGAAATAGCCATTCAGGTGGACAACGATAGAGCCCGGAGCGGCGACCTGCTTCGCCGGCTGGGCGAACGCGGTGCCCGCAGCGAGCAGGGTGGCCGCGGAGGCCAGAAGTAACTTGCGCATCTATTCATCTCCTCATTCGCCGGGGACGGCGTCATTGATCTGGCCCATTCTTCAAGGCCTAGGCAGCCGCATTGGTAACGTAAGGTAACCACTACGCTCGACGCTCTTAAATCTCCATCCTTAACCGGATGCAATCTCAGACTTCTCGCACCCCCGCTTATTCAGCCGACTGTGGCGCGAACGCCACATGTATATGGCATTAATGTTAAATAAACTTCCGTTCTTTTGCTGAAAAACACATGGTATATGTCATTTCAATGACAACAACCCATCTATATGTCTATTTATTTTGTATTTTTATAAAAACAACGACTCCCACATCCGCCACCATACGAACACGCCGCTTTTCTGCGCTCAATGCCTTAAAGAAAAGCGTCTATTGCCCCAATTCCCGCACACGCCTTGCCCAAGGCGCTAACCCGCCGCCCGGTAATTCCCCCCAAGGCGTAAGGCTTTATCCTCCCGCCGCGCGCCGCCAGACACCGCCACCCCCGCGCGCCGAGAGACGGTGCGCCAGGATGGCTGGCCGTGGGAAAAACCGGGGAAATGAACACAAGCGCCACCCCCGCCCGGCGCGCCCTGGCGAGCTGGCCATGATCATGCGCCGAAGCGCTGAGCGGCCCGCGCCATGCAACGCGATGCGCGGGAGCGGCGCCGCCGCGCAAATGCAACCCCGCCCCCAGCGCGGCCGCCAGCCGCGCGTCGCCGGCGATGATGAGCGGCAGCCGCCGGGTCCGGCACAAGCGCGCCACCGCCTGGGCCAGCCGCTCGCGCGCCGGATGGGAATCATGACGGAACAGCACGCCACACAGCCCGGCCGGCAGCCGCCTGATAACAGGCAACGGGTCCGCTAGACGGGTTTCATCGGTAAAAAACCAAAGGGGCGGCAGGCTCGCCCGCCCCCCGGCGCGTGGGCGGCGGCGCTTTACCCCGCGCGCCCAGGCGATTAACCGTGCATCCATGCCAAACCTTAGCCCGATTGCCCGCAACCTTGAAACCGTCCGCGCCAGGATCGCCGAGGCCGCCCGCGCCGCTGGCCGCGCGCCCGCGGACATCACCTTGATCGCCGTCAGCAAGACCCATCCGAAAGCAGCGGTGCTGGAAGCCATGGCGGCGGGCGCCACGATCTTCGGTGAAAACCGCGTGCAAGAGGCCGAGGAGAAATTCCCGCTCCTTGGCGCCAGGCTGCATATCATCGGCGGGTTGCAGACCAACAAGGCCGAACAGGCGGTAAGGCTGGCCGAGTCCATCGACAGCCTGGACCGCCCGCGCCTGGCCGATGCCATCGCCCGCGCCGCGCAGGCAACGGGCCGGCTGCCCGACCTGCTGGTGCAGGTGAATATTGGCGACGAGCCACAGAAATCCGGCATCCCGACAGCGGAAGCGGATGGGTTCATTCGCGCCATGCGCGCCCGTTTCGGCGCGGCGCTGACCGGGCTGATGTGCATTCCCCCCGCGCAACTCGACCCACTGCCCTATTTCCACAAGCTCGCCGCCATGGCGGATACGCACGGGCTGGCCGTGCGCTCCATGGGCATGTCCGGCGATTATCCCGCCGCCATCGCCGCCGGTGCGACGCATATCCGCATCGGCACCGCCATTTTCGGCCATCGGGATAAACCGGCCTGAACCGTCACGATTCTGCCACAGGGTTACGCAACGACACATTTTTAATGATTTAAATCGTCATCCCCATGGCGATTCATGCATCGCCGCCCTGTGCGGCGATGATTTTTGGCTGTATCTGCAAACCGTCAAATTCTCGTCCTTCGGAGATTGGTCCCCGGTGATCAGATTATCGATCCCGTTCCGCCAGGCCTTGTCGCGTCTGACCCTGCCCGTGATGCTGATGTTTTCGCTCGGCTGCGTGCTGATCGGCCGCGCCGACCAGCATTTTTCCAACCGGCTGCGGGCTGTTCTGGATGATATTCTGGCTCCGGCCTATATGCTGGTCGCCGGCCCCATCCGCGCGGCTGAACACGGCACCGGCGCCATCGGGCATCTGTTCGAGCTGAGCGAGGAAAACGCCCAGTTGCGGGCCCAGAACGCCGAATTGCTGCAATGGCAGGAAGTGGCCATGGCGCTGCAGGCGCAGAACGACGCGCTGAAGGCGTCTCTGCATTTCGTGCCCTCGCCCGCGCCGCAGTTCTCCACCGGCGAGGTGGTGGCCGATCTCGGCGGGGTCTATGCGCGCTCGGTACTGGTGCTGGTGCCCCCCGCCCATGGCGACCCGCAAAACCTGGTCGGCGCGGTGGCGATGGATGGGCGCGGCGTTGCCGGCCGGGTGGTGGATGCGGGCGGACGCTCCGCCCGCGTGCTGCTGATCACCGACCTCAATAGCCGCATTCCGGTGGCGATCGGCGCCAGTGGCGCGCCCGCGCTGATGGCTGGCAATAACGGTCCCGACCCGTCCCTGCTTTATTGGGCGCCGGATCAACCGCCCGCGGAAGGCGCGATGGTGCTCACCAGCGCCGAGGGCGGCGCCTTTCCGCCCGGCCTGCCCGTGGGCGTGGTGCATTATAACGCCCAGAACGAACCGGTGGTGCTGCCGCTGGCCAGTCTTGGCGCGTTGCGGGTGCTGCGCCTGTTCAGCTACCCCGACAATCTCCCGGCGCTCACCCCCATTCCTCACGCCAAACCAGACGCTTCGCGCGCCTCCAAACACCACCGGAAACGCTGAGCCGTGGCGCGTGGCCCCGCCCTGCGCAGGCCGACCCGGCCCTGGCGCCAGCTCGATGCCGCGTCGCGCTGGATTTTTCCCTGCGCCACGCTGGTCTTCGGCCTGTTCGTCATCGGCATGCCCTTCGGCATCCCCTGCCAGGCGGCCCTGCGCCCGGTATTCAGCATGGGGTGCGTCTATTTCTGGTCGCTCTACCGCCCCGCCTCCATGCCCGCGCCGCTCGTCGCCTTCAGCGGGCTGCTGCTCGACCTATTGGGCTTTTCTCCCTTCGGCATCTGGGCCGTGCTGCTGCTGCTGCTGCAATGGGTAACGCTGCTGCTGCGCCGCACGCTGGTGCCCGCCCGCTTCCTGCTGGTCTGGGGCTGCTTTGTCCTGCTGGCGGCTGGCTGCGCCGGGCTGGCCTGGGCGGCTGAATCCAGCCTCACGGTCACCTGGCTGCCGGCCACGCCGGTGGGAATCGAAATCCTGCTGGCGGCCGGGCTGTATCCGGCCTTGGCGGCGTTGCTCATTCGCGCTCACCGCGGCCCGGCGGCGGTGGAGCAGGCATGAGACGGCAGGCGAAAAACCGTACCTCCTTCTCCCGCCGCGCCTTGCTCATCGGCACCGGTCAGGCGGCGATTTTCGCGGCCATCACCGCGCGGCTCTATCATTTGCAGGTTTCCGAGCACGGCAAATACGAGCTGATGGCCAAGCAAAACTCGATCTCCGAGCGGCTGGTCGCCCCCGAACGCGGCGTGATCACCGACCGGTTTTCCACCGTTCTGGCCGGCAACCAGCAGCATTGGCGCGCCTTGTTCCTGAAATCGATGGCGCCCGAGCCGGATCTGGTGCTGGATAATTTCTACCGCCTCCTGCCGCTCTCCGACGATGAGAAAGCCCGCATCCAGCAGGATCTTTCCGACCGCCCCGGCTATATTCCCGTGCTGCTGAAGGATTGGCTGAACTGGCCGGAAATGGCGGCCATCGAAGTAAACATGCCCAATCTGCCCGGCGTGATCGTGGAGGAAGGCGCCAGCCGCACCTACCCGCTAGGGCCGCTGGCGGCGCATCCGGTCGGTTATGTCGGACGCCCCAACCAGAAAGAAGCGAAACAGGATGCCGTGCTGGCGCTGCCGGGCATGCGCATTGGCCGCACCGGCGCCGAGGACGCTGACGATCTGGCCCTGCGGGGCGAGCCCGGCTTCGTGCAGACTGAAACCAACGTGCATGGCGAGGTTGTGCGGCTGGTGGCGCACGATGCGGGCACACCCGGGCAGACCGTGGCGCTGGGGCTGGATGCCGGGTTGCAGCAGCTCGCCGTGCAGGGGCTCGGCAGCGATACCGGCGCCGTGGTGATGCTCGATGCGACGAATGGCGAAATTCTCGCCATGGCCAGCACCCCCTCCTTCGATCCGACCCTGTTCGACAAGGGCGTGCCCACCAATATCTGGAATGGCTGGATGAAGGATCCCCGGCATCCGCTGCTCAACAAGGCCACCGCCGGGCTGTTCGCGCCCGGCTCCACCTTCAAGCCCACCGTGGCGCTGGCGGCGTTGAAATGCGGCGCGCTGACGCCCGACACCATCCATGACTGCCCCGGCTATCTCAAGCTCGGCGACCATATCTTCTGGTGCGACGACCATATCGCCCATGGCAGGATCACCGTCACCACGGCGTTGCAGGTCAGCTGCGACGTGTTCTTCTACAAGACGGCCCTGGATACCGGCATCGACAAGATCGCCGAAATGGCCACCAAGATGGGCCTGGGCGTCGATCTCAACTCCGACATGCCGCACACCCAGGACGGGCTGGTGCCGACCCATGACTGGGCCCGGAAACACGGCATCCACTGGATGCCGGGCAACACGGTGGTACAGGGCATCGGCCAGGGCTACACCCAGCTCACCCCGATGGCCCTGGCCACCATGATCGCGCGAGTCGGCACGGGCCTGTCCGTGACCCCGCATATCACGCGCCGCGTCGGCGGGGTGCTGCAACCCGATTCCGTCCCCGGCACGGCCCCGGAACTGGACGTGGATGACAGGCATCTCGCCGTCGTCCGCCAAGGGTTGTTCGAGGTGGTGAACACCCCCAAGGGCACCGCCTACGCCTCGCGCCTGACCATTCCCAACGTGCAGATGGCGGGCAAGACCGGCACCGCGCAGGTCCATGACAACACCGCCGCTGAAAAAGTCGCGGGATTCAACGACATGACCATGGCCTGGGAAAAGCGCCCCAACGCGCTGTTCGTGGCCTATGCGCCGATCGACAATCCGCGCTACGCCATCGCCGTGGTGGTGGAACACGGCAATTACGGCGCGCAATCCGCCGCGCCGATCGCGCATGACATGATGACCTACGCCCTGCTGCACGACCCCGCTGGACGAGACAAGCCACTGGCCAACCCACCGCCGGAGCCGCCCCCCACGGCACCGGGAGACAAGAGCGCATGATCGGCGCCGGCGGACTGAGCCTGCACCGGCCATTCCGGGAACGCTCCTTCGGCCTCGCGCGCAAGCTGATGCGCGTGAACTGGCTGTTTGTGCTCTGCGTCTGCCTACTGGCGGGGGTGGGCTATGCCGCGCTCTATTCCGCCGCCGGAGGGTCCCCCCAGCCTTATGCGCAAAGCCAGCTCATCCGTTTCTGCGGCGCGCTGGTGCTGATGCTCTGCATCGCCATGGTGGATATACGCTTCATCGAAAAACTCTCCTGGCCGGCCTGGCTGCTGGGGGTGCTGCTGCTGCTCGCGGTGATGAAGTTCGGCCATGTCGGGCTGGGCGCCAAACGCTGGATGACCATCGCCGGCGTGGAGGTCCAACCCTCGGAGTTGATGAAACTGTTCCTGGCCATGGCCATGGGCAGCTACTTCAAGCGCGCCACGCCGGAACAGACCGGCAGCCCGGTTTTCGTGTTTCCCGCCGTCATCGCCATTCTGATCCCGATGGTGCTGATCCTGAAGGAGCCCAATCTCGGCACCGCCGTCATCACTGGCGCCGTCGGCGCCACGGTGATGCTGGGGGCGGGGGTGCGCTGGTGGTGGTTCGCCATCCTCGCCGTCATCGTCGCCGTCTGCGCACCGGTGATTTATGAACATCTGCACGCCTACCAGAAAGCGCGCATCGACATCTTCCTCAATCCCGGCTCGGATCCGCTGGGAGCGGGTTACAACATCATCCAGAGCAAGATCGCCTTGGGCTCAGGCGGATTTTTCGGCCAGGGCTACCTGCACGGCACCCAGAATCAGCTCAATTTCCTACCCGAGAAACAGACGGATTTCGTCTTCACCATCATCGCCGAGGAGTTCGGGTTCTTCGGGTCCATCGCGGTGCTGGGACTGTTGATGGGCATCGTGGCGCTGGCTTATTACACCGCCTTGTCCTGCTCGCATGTTTACGGGCGGCTGGTGGCGCTGGGTATCGCCACCAATTTCTTCCTGTATTGCTTCGTCAATCTCTCGATGGT
Source organism: Acidocella sp. (assembly GCF_050253495.1). Taxonomy (NCBI): domain Bacteria; kingdom Pseudomonadati; phylum Pseudomonadota; class Alphaproteobacteria; order Acetobacterales; family Acidocellaceae; genus Acidocella; species Acidocella sp. The sequence continues at coordinate 53,517 of NZ_JBFWIX010000004.1, read as the reverse complement.
GATGGGCCTCATTCCCGTGGGCGGTGTCCCCCTGCCGCTGATTTCCTATGGCGGTTCGGCGCTCACCGCCGTGATGCTGGGGTTTGGCGTGCTGATGTCGATCCATGTCCACCGGGATGTGGAATTTCCCGAAACCGGAGATCTCTGAGCCGGCATGGCCATTCTGGTGTTCGATTCCGGCATTGGGGGGCTGGGCGTCGTCGCCGCGCTGAACCGCCTCGCCCCAGGCCTTCCGCTTACCTATCTCGCGGATAACGGGTTTTTTCCCTATGGTGAGAAGCCGGACGAATTGCTGCTGAGGCATATCACCGAGGTGATCGGCGCGGCCATCGCGCGGGAACGGCCAGAGGCGGTGGTGATCGCCTGCAACACCGCCAGCACCATCGCGCTCACCGCCCTACGCGCCACCTTCGCCTTGCCCTTCATCGGCTGCGTGCCTCCCATCAAGCCCGCCGCCGCCTCAAGCGCGAGCCGCACCATCGGCGTGTTGGCCACCAAGGCCACCGTGCGCCGGCCTTATCTGAACGGGCTGATCGAACGTTTCGCGCCGGATTGCCAGGTGCTCTCGCTGGGAACGCCCGCGCTGGCGGAACTGGCGGAGCAAAAATTCCGGGGCGCGGATGTGGACGTGTCAGCGGCGGTGGCACCGCTTTTCAGGCAGGAAGGCGGGAGGCGCATCGACTCCATCGCCCTCGGCTGTACCCATTACACCTTCCTGCTGCCGGAATTCCTGACCCTGCGGCCGGACATCTCCTGGCACGACCCCGCCTTGCCCGTGGCACGCCAGACGCTGAAAATCATCGCGCCGCTGCATCTGACCCCGGCGGAACGCGCCGCGCGCTTCACCGGCGCGCCGGTGGCGGCGGAATTACTGGCCCCCTTCGCGCTGGAGCCCCGGCTCAACCACCCAGCCTGAGCCGGTAGAACAGCGTATCCACCGCCATGCGCGGATAATCCGCCGGCAGCGCCTCGGGCGCCACCGGCAGGAACCCGTTCTTCTCATAAAACCGGCGGGCGGCGCGGAGATACGCCACCGTGCCCAGAATGATGTCGTCCGTCCCGGTGGCGCGGGCATGGGCCAGCGCATGATCGAGCAGCGCCTGCGCCACCCCGCTCTCCTTGCCCCGCCAGGGCGCGGCCACGAACATCTTACGCAACCCCGCGCTGGAGGTGCCGAAAGCCTTCAACGCGATGCTGCCGATCACCCGCCCCTGCGCCTGCGCCACCCAGAATCCACCGCGGCCGGTTTGATAAAAAGCCGGTATCTTCAGCAGGTCCGGCTGGTCTTGCAGCGTCACCGGCACACCGAACTCGTCCTGCTGAATGGGGATGATGAGATCGACCACGCCTTGCGTGTCGGCGGGCTGGAAGGGACGGATGGAATAGGTCATGGGTCAGGCCTTCAGGAACATGCCGACGGTCAAAACCGCGCCGATGAGGCTCACCACCACGCGCAAAACTGTCTCCGGCACATAGCGCAGGATCAACACCCCCACCTGCCCGCCAATAATGGCGGCGATGCCCAGCACCAGCACCAGAGTCCAGTTCTGCGGGCTGCGCGCCAGGAAAATCGCCACGGCGGCGACATTCACCACGCCGGCCAGCACATTCTTGGTGGCCCCGGCATGACGCACGGAAAGCCCCACGGCAGTGAGGGCCGCCATCATCAGAATCCCGATGCCGCCGCCGAAATAGCCGCCATAAACGGCGATGAGGAATTGCAACCCCACCGCCACGCGCGGCGGCAGGGGAGCCGGTTCATTCTCCTCCTGGCGCTGCTTGCGGAAAAAGCTGCCCCAGACGAACACCAGCGTGGCGAACAGAATCAGCCAGGGCACCAGATGGGTGAAGATGGAAACCGGCGTTGCCAGCAGCAGCACCGCGCCAATGGCCCCGCCAATGACGGAGACGACGAACAGCGTGCGCAGCGAGAGCCCCGCCGCGCCACCCGCCATGCGCCGCCCCGTCCAGCCCGTGGTGGCCTGACCGGGAAACAGCGCGATGGTGGAGGTGATATTGGCCGCGCGCGGGTCCAGCCCCACGAAGAGCAACGCCGGAAACGTCAGGAAGGAGCCCCCTCCCGCCACTGCGTTCTGCGCCCCGGCGGCAAACCCGGCCAAGGCCAGCACAACGCAGGAAAAGATCATGCGGTCAGGGCCGCCAGCTCGGCCATGGGCGGACGCGCGCCGATCCGCGCGATGGCCAGGGACGCGGCCTTGGCGCCAAGGCGCCCGGCGGCTTCCAGCCCTTCGCCGCGCGTATAGGCGGTCAGGAATCCAGCGGCATAGGCGTCACCGGCGCCGGTCGTGTCCAGCACCCGCACCGGTTCGGCGGGAATGCTCAACCTTTGGCCCGCATGCAGGATGAGGCTGCCCGCCTCGCTGCGCGTCAGCACGGCCAGCTTCACGTCCTGCGCGGCCTGGGCCGCCGCCTCCTCGAAGCTGTTCACCTCGTACAGGCTGCAAATCTCGGCCTCGTTGGCAAAGAGAATATCGGTACCCTCGGCGATCAAGCGGCGGAACCCTTCCCGGTGCCGGTCCACGCAGAACGCATCGGAAAGCGAGAGCGCGGTCTGCCGTCCCGCCGCGCGCGCCATGCGCGCCGCCTCGATAAAGGCGGCCTGGGCGGGGGGCGGGTCGAACAGATACCCTTCCAGATATGTCACCTTGGAAGCGGCGATGACGGTTTCATCCAGGTCGTGCAGCGCGAACTCGCCCCCCGCCCCCAGATAGGTGTTCATCGTGCGCTGACCGTCCGGCGTCACCAGAATCAGGCAGCGCGCGGTGGGAATCGGCGCCGCCAGCGGCGCGGTGGCGTAATGCACGCCGACGGCGGCGATCTCACGGCGGAAGACCTCCCCCATCTCATCCTTGGCCACCTTGCCCAGGAACGCCACCTTGGCCCCCAGCGCCGCCGCCACCGCGCAGCTATTGGCGACCGAACCGCCGGAAGCGGTGAGCCCACCCTGCATCGCGGCGGTCAGGCGCGTGGCGCTGTCCGCGTCGATCAACGACATCGTCCCTTTCGGCATGTCGTGGCGGCTTAAAAATTCGTCATCCGTTTGCAGTAAAAAATCGACAATGGCATTCCCGATGCCGGTAATATCGAATTGTGACACGGCCATATTCGGCAATTCTCCACGGATTACAGCGGCGTTGGGTTAGCATCGCATACCAATCGGGGCAAATGCCTCAACAGGTTGTTTACCCCCACCCCACATGCTAGGCCGCGAAATCACTCGCGACCGAGCCACCACGGAGGATTTGTGTTTAGCAAGCGCAAGACGGAAGAACCGAAACCGCTCCCCACCGCGCTCCCCGCGGACGAGGCCAAGCCCGCCCCGCCCTCATCGCCGGAGGATCAGTCCCCGGCCACCACATTCATTTCCCCCAGCTTCAAGGAGACCTCCATGGCCCGCTCCCCCTTCGCGCCACCGCCGATTCCCGCCACGCCGCCCACGCCCGCCGCGCCGCGCCCGCTGATGCCCAGCACCCCCGCGCGGGACGCCGCCGAACGCCGCACCCTGGTGGTGGGGCGCGGCATTTCCGTGCAGGGCACCGTGCAGGATGCTGAACGGCTGGTGGTGGAAGGCACCGTGGAAGCCACGATGATCAACGGCCTGACCGAGCTTTCCATCGCCCCTGGCGGCGTGTTCAAGGGCGAGGTCGAGGTGGACGACGCCGAGGTGGCCGGCACCATCGACGGCACGCTGGTGGCCCGCGCCACGCTGATCGTGCGCAATACCGGCCGCGTGCTGGGCACCGCCCGTTGCCGGCGCCTGCAAGTCGAGGATGGCGGGCAGATCACCGGCCGGATCGAGATGCTGAACGATGCCGGCCATGCCCCGGCGCCGCTGCCGGAAGCCTGAGCCCAGCCTGGACCGTCCCAGACAAACCGTCCCAGACAACCGGAATCGCTCCTGCGATTCCGGTTTTTCATGCGGGCCCTGGAGACGATGTCCAAACCACCCTGAAACAGCCATTCATTGAATGACGGTTTCCGCCTCGCACCCCAGCATCAAGGCCAGGCGCTCCAGCCGGCGCAGCACGGTATCGCCCGCGAACACACCGTTAGCCGCCGCCAAGCTCAACACCAGCTTGCCGGATGCCAGCGTCAGCGCCGTGCCCGCCAGCAAATGCGGCGTACCGGCGGAAAGCGTGTAGGCCAGACGCAGCGCCGTGCCCAATGTTTCGGCGCGCCGTGCGGCCTGTATGTCCAGCAGCGTGCGAGCGGGCGCGAGAAACCCCGCTTCCGGCGGCGCCTCGTAACGCACCGCCATGGTCAGCGCCAGAAAGGCACGGGCGTGATGGTCCAGGCTCATACCCGCCTGACGCAGCACGCGCATGAATGCCTGTTCCGGGCGATATTCCGGATGCTCATGCGCGCCAATATCCGACAGCCAGCACGCGGCCTCGCGCAGGCGTTTCTGGGCCGGTGTCTCACCCGGGAACAAGGGCGCGGTCCAGGCCACCAGGGCGCGGGGCAGATTGACGTCGCGCACCATGCCGCGCACCAGATCGCGCGAGGCGGCCAAAAGCGGATCCTCCGCCCGGATCTCCGGCGGCAGCAGCCGGGAAAACCAGCCCTCACGCAGCCCGTTGGCGGAAAACACCACCCGCGCGGCCCCGGTCGCACGCAGCAGACGCCGCAAGATCACCGCCGCATAGGGCAGATCCTCGATGCGGCGGCGGGGCACACCGGGCATGCGTTCGATCAGCTTGCGCCCCCCCTCGCTCACCACCCCCGCGAGATCGCGCGCTTCATCGCGGTTGATCGTGTAATGATGCACGATGTTCAACGGATAGCCGGTTTGCGCGATATGGATGCGCGCCAGCGCCCGGAAGGCGCCACCGGAGAGGTAAAGATCCTTCCCCGCCGCCTCCGCCGCGAACGGCACACCCGCCAGCGCCTCGATCATCACCGCCCGCGCCTTGGCGATATCGTGTCCCGCGCGCTCGGCCAGGCGGATCACCCCCACCGGCAGCGTGGCCGCCGGGCCGATCTGGCCCGCATTCAACCGCACCAGCTCCAGCGACCCACCGCCAAGATCCGCGAGCAGCCCATCCGCGCCGGGAATGCCGCACAGCACCCCTTCCGCGGAGAGGCTGGCCTCCTGCTCACCCGAGAGCACGGAGATCCGCATATCGGGCAGGCGGCGCATCATCGCCTCGACAAAAGCACTGCCATTTTCGGCATCCCGCACGGCGGAGGTGGCCAGCACCTCGAACGGGCTGGCTCCCATGGCGCGGGCGATGGCGGCATAGCGATGCAGCACCGTTCCGGCGCGGGTCAGTGTCTCATCGTCCAACCGGCCCGTGCTGGTCATGCCCTTGGCCAGTCTGAGCACCGCCTTCTCGTTAAAAATCTGCATCGGGTTGCGCAGCTCGCCCTCATAAATCACGAGCCGCACGGAATTGGACCCGAGATCAACCACCGCGCGCCGGAAAACAGGGGGGGATTGCTGGCCGGAAAGGGTCATCTGATCCATAAGTCACTCTCTCCCGAAGCCGTGGCGGACCCAAGATAAAATTTCATGGCCGATGCGCAAGCGCCGCGGCGAGGTCAAGACGCATATTCAGCGCATCGCCGCCATCCTGATAATAGGCTTTTCGCAGCCCCGCCGCCGTGAAACCGTATTTTTCGTACAATGCCCGGGCGGGGACGTTATCCGCCGCCACCTCCAGATATAGCGTGCGCACCCCTATCCGGCGCAGCCTGCGCAAGGCCTCCTCCAGCAGCGCGCCGGCGATGCCCCGGCGTTTTTCCACGGCGCCGAGGGTGAGAATCTCCGCCTCGTCCAACACCGAACGCAACAGCAAAAACCCGCCCGCCTCATGGATCAGCGCCAGCGCGCCAGGTTGGCCAAGCAAGGCGCGAAAGGCCGCCTCGTCCCAAGGGTCATGCGGAAACACCGCGCCATGCATGGCCGCCAGAACAGCGGCATGGGCAAGCCCCGCCTCGCGCGGCGCACTCATAACGGCGCGGGGCGCAGCCCGGCGGCGGGCAGCTTGGCCTCGGGTGGATCCACATAAAGCGGCAAGGCCGCGCCGGGGGCCTGCCCGGCCTGTTGTTGCGCCAAGGCGGCACGCCCCACCCAGCCCGCATCGATCGACCTGGCGGCGGTCAGCATCACATCGGCCCCCTTGGCCGCCAGCATGGCCGCCAGAAACGGCGCTTCCTCCCCGGCAATGGCCACGGGGCCGCGCGGCGGCGGCACCTCCATGTCGGCGAAAGCCTCGGCCCGGCCTTCCCGCAGGAGAAACAACCGCCCGCGCCGGGCGCGGATTCCCACCCAAAGCGGGCGGGACAACCCCGGCAATCCCCGTTCGTAGGCCGCCGCCGCCGGAACTCCCCACAGCATGGCCCCCAGCCCGGCGGCAAATCCCTGCGCCAGCGCGATGGATGTACGCAGGCCCGTGAAACTGCCAGGCCCGGTGCAGACCGCGACCATGGCGATTGTCCGGCCCCGCGTGGCCTCTTGCAGCAAGAGCGGCAGAGTTTCGATCAACCCCGGCTTGAGCGGCGCGCTCCAGCGGCCCCGTACCGCGCCATCCCCATCCAGCAACGCCAGACCGGCCCGTGAACCGGAGGCATCGAGCGCGATCAGGCTCACGCGAACTCAACCGCCTCTTCAACCGGCAGGCGCGGCAGACGCGGCGGCAGGTCTTCATCCGGTTTCGGATGGCCGAGATTGATGAGAAAATTGGATTTCCAACCCTTCTGGTTGAAAAAAGCCCGGTCCAGCTTGGTCCGGTCGAAGCCCGACATCGCCCCGGTGGCATAGCCCATGGCCCGCGCCGCCAGCAGAAAATACGCGCCCTGCAGGGAGGAGTTGCGCATCGCCGTCTCCTCGGCAAGGTCGGGATTGCCGGAAAACCAGGGTTTCACATCCTGCCCAGGATAAAGCTCCGGCAGCTTGAGATAGAAATGTGGATCGAAGGCCACCACCACGGTGACGGGCGCCGCCATCACCGGCTCGATATTCCCGCCCGAGAGGCAGGGACGCAGCATCTCCTTGCCCTCCGGCGCGCGGATGAACAAAAAGCGCGCGGGCGAGCAATTGGCCGAGGTCGGGCCCCATTTGACCAGCTCGTAGAGCGCCGTCAGCTCATCGTCGGAAACTGGCGCGTCGCTGAACGCGGAATGGGTGCGCGCGTTGCGGAACAGCGCATCCAGCGCCGTATCATCCAGAGCCATCGTGCCTCCTGCAGGTTACGCCGCTTGTGTAACCGAGGTGACCTCCGGAATATAGTGCTTCAGCATGGTCTCGATGCCATGCTTCAGCGTGGCGGTGGAAGAGGGGCAGCCCGCGCAGGCGCCTTGCATCTTCAGGCTCACCACGCCGTCTCGGTAGCCGCGGAAGATGATATCCCCGCCATCGCCCGCCACGGCGGGGCGGATGCGCGTTTCCAGAAGATCCTTGATCTGGTCGACGATCTCTTGGTCCGCCGGATCGACGTCCTCTTCCTCAAGGGCGATCCCCTCACGCAGGATCGGCTTGCCCGCCACCAGATGCTCCATCAACAGCCCCAGCACCCGCGGCTTCAAGGCCTGCCATTCGATTGCGCCGGTCTTGGTGACGGCCACGAAATCCCCGCCCAGAAACACGCGGGACACCCCCTCAAGCCCGAACAAGGCCTCCGCCAACGGCGAGACCAATGCCGCGTCCGCATCCGGGAAATCCGCCGTCTTATCGCCCAGAATGGCTTGGCCGGGCAGAAATTTCAGCGTCGCCGGGTTGGGCGTGCCTTCGGTCTCGATGAACATGTCTCAATCCTCCATCCGCAAAGCGGACCGGTTTTGTCCTGATACTGATTTCGTAGATTGTCCTTTTTGCGCGTTCTGGCAAGGCCAGGCCGGCGCAACCGCCATGCAAAACCACTTGCCCAGATGTTCGTCTCCGCCCACATTCGCGCCATGCTACCCACATTGTTCATCAGCCATGGCTCGCCCATGACCATTCTCGAAGACACACCGGCCCGGCGTTTTCTGGAAAGCCTGGGCGGTTTGTTCCCCCGTCCACGGGCGATTTTGTCCATCTCCGCCCATTGGGAGACGGAGGCGCCAGCGGTCAACGACCCGCCCGCGAACGAGACGATTTACGATTTTTACGGGTTTCCACAGGAAATGTACCATCTCACCTACCCAGCGCCGGTGGCGCACGGCTTGGCCGAACGGGTGCGCGGCCTGCTGGCCGCCGCCGACCTGCCTTGCGGCACGGACAAGGCGCGCGGGCTGGACCATGGCACCTGGGTGCCGCTGAAACTCGCCTATCCGGACGCGGATATTCCGGTGATCCAGTTGTCCGTCCAGTCCCAGCTCGGGGCGCGCCACCATGTGAATCTGGGAGCCGCCCTGAAAAAACTGCGCGAGGAGGATGTGCTGGTCTTCGGTTCGGGCACCTTCACCCACGATCTACGCCGCTTCCGCTTCGGCCGCGCGGCGATCGACGCGCCGGAAACACCGGACGTGACCGCGTTTTCCACATGGATGGACGAGGCGATCATGGCGGGGGACGTGAATACCCTGGCCGAGTACCGCCGCCTCGCCCCTTATGCGGTTGAGGAACACCCGACGGAAGAGCATCTGCTGCCCCTGCATGTGGCCATGGGCGCGGCGGGGCCGGGCATGCGGCCGGAAAAGCTGCACAGCTCGGTGGAATATGGCTTCATGCGGATGGATGCCTATGCGTTTGGGTAAAGACCGCTCGCCGCGAATGGCTGGAACGCCCTCGCCAAGGCGCCCTATCCTCCCCCCATCAGCGCATGCAGCCTGTGGTTCAACCCCGCCAGCGCTTCCTGCGCCTCTTTGTAAATCCTGAACAGATCGTCGTAAAAGGCCGCTGAATCCGCTTGCGGCCGCGTGACATCGCGCAACCGCACACAGCGCGAAACCGCGTCGTCCGGCCCGTTGAACAACCCCACCCCCATGCCCGCCACCAGGGCGGCACCGAAGGAGGCATCGCCGGACTCGGTGCGCTCGATCACCAGCCCCGTCACATCCGCGATGATCTGCCGCCACGTGGCGCTCTTCGCGCCGCCGCCCATCAGCCTGATGGTGCTGAATTCCAGCCCCAATTCCCGCGCCGCGCCCAACAGGTCGCGGATGGAGAAGGCGATGCCCTCATAGACCGCGCGGGCAAAATGCATCTTGCCGTGGGCCATGGTCATGCCGATGAAATCCGCGCGCAGCAGCGGGTCCCAGTAAGGGGCGCGCTCACCTTGCAGATAAGGGTGGAACAGCAAGCCTCCCGCCCCACGCGGGGCGGCGCTGGCCAGCGCGTCCATGGCATCGAACCCGCCCTCGCTGAACATCAGATCCCGCACCCAGCGATGCGCCGAGGCACAGCTATTGGTGCCCGTGGCGGTGTAATACATGCCCGGAATGATATGCGGGTAACAAGAGATGGGCGGATGCACCTCCGGCCCCTGAGTGGCCAGAAACAGCACCCCCGCCGTGGCCAGCTTCACCCCGCCAATGCCGGGCGCATTGCCGCCCACACCGAAAAACTCCACCGTGGTGTCGTTGGAACCACACACCACGGGCGTGCCCTCCTTCAGCCCCGTAAGGGCGGCGGCCTGCGCCGTCACGCCACCCACCACATGATGAGGGGCCACGATCGGCGGCAATATGGACATATCCAGCCCGATCAAACCGGCCAGCTCGGCGGACCAGCCCTTGGTGGCGTCGTCGGCCATCAGCGCGCCCACCGCGTCGGAATAATCCGTCTCCCAAGTGCCCGTGAGGCAGTGGCGCAGAAAATCCTTGGCCAGGTAGAGCCGCTTCGTCTTGGCCATCACCTCGGGCTCGGCGGCTTTCAGCCAAGCCAGCATGGCCAAGGTCCAGGTCGGGTTGACCTTGTTCAGCGAGGCGGAAATGATCCGTTCCCCCGCTTTCGCGTGCAGGGCGGCGGCCTCGGCGGCGGCACGCTGGTCGCTCCACATGATGGCGGGGCGCAGAACCGTGTTCCGCCCATCCGTCAGCACGGGGATATGCGCCCCGGCGGACACGCCGATGCCGGCGATCCGCCCCGGCTCCAACGCTCCCGCCGCCAACACCGCTTGCACCGCCTTGCAAAGCGCCGCGAACCATTCCGCCGGATCCTGCTCCGCCCAGCCGAAATGGCGCATATTGGTGGAGACCGGCGCGCTCGCTTGCGCCTTTACCTCTCCCTCGGGGGTAATCAGCGTGGCCTTCAGGCTTCCGGCCCCCAGGTCGATACCGAGCAAATATGTTTCCGGCAAAGCAAAACCTCCTGGAATCGAGGACGTGTCGGGTCTAGCATCCGGCCCATGCCCGACACCATAGAGCTTGCTCCCGGCCTTGCCCCCGCCCACCTGGACGCCATCCCCCTCATCGATATTGGCCCGCTCCTGGCTGGCGACATGGCCCCCGCCAAGGCCATCGGCCGCGCCTGCCGGGAGATCGGCTTCTTCTATATCGAGAATCACGGCATTCCCCAGGATCTCATCGACCGCGTCTACGCGCAGGCCAAGCGCTTCTTCGCCCTTGCGCCGGAGGAGAAGGAAAAATACGCGATCGAGCAGTCCGCCTGCCATCGCGGCTGGTTCCGGATGGGCGGCGAAAATCTCGACCCCGAGAAGCAAAAGACGGCCGGCGATTTGAAGGAGGGCTTCAAGATCGGCCGCGACCTGCCGCCGGACCATGAGCGTGTGCGCGCCGGGCTGCCCCTGCACGGGCCGGATATATGGCCGGACCTGCCGGGCTGGCGCGAGGTGATGCAGGATTATTACGACCGGCTGGTGGAGCTGGGCAAAACCATGCTCGGCGCCTTTGCCGTCTCACTGGATCTACCCCGGGATTATTTCTCCCCCTGGCTCGGTATCACCATGACCACATTGGGGCCCCTGCACTACCCGCCCCAGACCGGGCGCATCACCGAAGCCCAGCTAGGAGCGGGCAAACACACGGATTATGGCTGCCTGACGCTACTGCACCAGGACAGTTCCGGCGGGCTGCAAGTCCAGGGGCTGGATGGGCGCTGGATCGACGCGCCACCCATCCCCGGCACTTTCGTGGTGAATATCGGAGACATGATGGAACGCTGGACCAACGGGGTATTCCGCTCCACCCCGCACCGCGTGATCAATATATCCGGGCATGAGCGTTATTCCTTGCCCTTTTTCTTCGACCCGGATTTCCACGCCCCGGTGGAATGCCTGCCCACCTGCCTGAAACCGGGTGAAACACCCAAATATCAGCCCACCACGGCGGGCCAGCACCTACTGGACATGATCAACGCCTCCTTCAAATACCATCTGGAGAAGCAATAAATCACGGCGCCCGCCATGGCACCCGGGCAAGCCCTGGGGCGCGAGTCAGAAACCAGCGCGCCCGCGCGTTCGGCATTGGTCCACGCCTAACGTTTCAGGGCCCGCCGCAGGCTCTCCGCATCGCCAACCGGCAAGCCGCAAACATTCCCACGGCATATATAGGCCGCGCGCGCATCGTCCGGCTTGCCATGGGCGGGGTGAGCCGGATCCCCCCCGGCGCCACCGCGCAACACCAGCACCGCCGGGTCCGCCGCCGCCAGCGCCACGCGCGCCAGATCCTCCGCCCCGCCGGTGACAACCACGCAGGCGGCATTCGCCAGCAGATCGGCCGCGGCCAGCAAAACCGGCGAGCTTGTCAGCGCCCGCGCGCGCCCGCCAAACGCCGCCAGCACCGCCTCAGCCTTGGCGCGATACGCATCCTGGCCCGTGAGATGGAACAAGACCGCATAATTCCGCGCCATCATGCCGATACCTGACGGGGCCGGCCCATCCTGCACGCCGCGCGCGCGGGGGGCATACACATCCCCGGCATCGTCGGCGGACATGAAAAAAGCACCGCCGCCATCGCCAAACCGCGCTTGCGTGGCGGCCAGAATAATCTCCGCCCGGTCCAGATAATCCCGATCGCCGGTGGCCTGGTACAATGCCAACGCGGCGTGGATCATCCCGGCCTGATCCTCCAGCAGCCCGGCGGCGGAGATTTTGCCGCCGCGCATCGCATGAGCGACACGCCCATCCTCACCGCCCATATGTGCCAGCAGGGCCTTGAAGATGTCCGCCGCCCGCGCGACCCAGCCCGGCTCGCCGAACACGCACCCCGCCTTCACCAGCGCGGCGATGGTCAATGCATTCCAATCCGCCAGGATCTTGTCATCCCTCCCCGGGCGCACGCGCTGGCTTCGCGCCGCCAGTAATTTATCCCGGCACGCTCCCAGCCGCGTTTCATCCACCCCGAACGGCGCATGACGTTCCAGAATGATCTTGCCTTCCCAGTTGCCCTGTGCCGGCAACGGATAAAAATGCTCGAAAAACTCTGCCCGCAGCCCCAGAACGTCCAGGATTTCCGAACGGGACCAGACATAGAACCGGCCCTCCTCACCTTCGGAATCCGCATCCTCCGAGGCGGCGAAGGCACCTTCCGCGCTCATGTCCCGCACCAGCCACTCCACGGTTTCCCGCGCCCGCGCCTCGTATAGGGGGGAAGGCCTGTCCGCCTGGGCAAAGGCCAGCATCTCCAGGAGCAGCGCATTGTCGTAGAGCATCTTCTCGAAATGCGGCACCAGCCAGGCCTCGTCCGTGGCATAGCGCGCATAGCCACCGCCCAGATGGTCGTAGATCCCACCCTGGCTCATCCGCTCCAGCAAGAGGTGCGCCGCCTTGGCGCAGGCCTGATCCCCGCCACGGAAATATTCATGCCAGAGAAACTGGAAAACGGGGATGTTCGGGAATTTCGGCGCGCCGGAGAGCCCGCCCAGATCCCAATCCATGCTCCGCAGAAAGACGGCGCGCACGGCCTCCAGCAGGTCCGGCCCTGGCGGATCTCCGGGTCTGGCCGCCGCCGCCTGGGCCAGCGCGGTCTTGAGGCCATCCACCGCGCGGCCGATCCGCGCCCGATCGGTCTTCCAGGCTTCCGAGAGAGCCACCAGCACCTGTGGAAAACCGGGGCGCCCAAAGCGCGGCGCGGGCGGAAAATAGGTGCCGCCCCAAAAGGGCGCGCCATCCGGCGTCAGCGCCATGGTCAACGGCCAACCGCCCTGCTCGCCCATGGCATGCAAGGCGCTCATATAGGTCTGGTCGATGTCCGGCCGCTCCTCGCGATCCACCTTGATGGAGACGAAACGCTCATTCATCAGCGCCGCCACATCCGGGTTCTCGAAACTTTCATGCGCCATCACATGGCACCAATGGCAGGCCGCGTAGCCAATCGAGAGCAGCACCGGCACGTTGCGCGCCCGCGCCTCGGCAAAGGCTTCCTCTCCCCACATATGCCAATGCACCGGATTGTCCTGATGTTGCAGCAGATATGGCGAGGACGCGTCCTTCAAACGGTTCTTCATAGACCCTAGATAGGGGTGAACGATCAGGAGTAACAGCTTTGGGCGAACGTCTGGCCGGCGATCCGGCTTTGTATTTCGAAACGCATATTTTTTTCTGCGGCAATCGCAGACCGGAAGGGCATCCGCGCGGGGATTGCGCCAGCAAGGGCAGCGAGAAAATCCGCGATTACATGAAAGTGCGCGTGAAGGAGCTGGGGCTCCAGAATATCCGCGTCAATCAGGCCGGCTGTCTGGACCGTTGCGAGCTGGGCCCCTGTGCCGTGTTCTACCCGGAGGGCATCTGGTACCGGCTGGATAGTTTCGAGGCGGTGGACAAGGTGATCGAACAGCATCTCCAACGCCATGGCCGCGCCGAGGAGCTGATGCTGCCCTGAACGAAAAAGGCGGCCCCGAAGGACCGCCTTTTTGATTTTTCAATAGTCCTCGTCCGCGACATAGGACCCGATGCGCTGCACCAGATCGGGCTTCGATTTGGCCAGCAACACGCCATAGACCCCCGCCAGAACGAACAGGCCCAGGGCCAGTTTCGGGTAGAGGCTGAATGGGTAAGGCTGCCCCGGCTCCACCAGCCCCCAAAGCGGCATCAACATGAAGGCCGTGCCCAGCAGCGGGATGATCAGATGGGTGAGGATGTTGAAATCCTCCCGGTGATAACGCAGCATATAGACCGGCAGCGCCAGATTGGTGAGCAGATAGGTCACGATCACCGGGATCGTGCCGAGCGTGCCGGTGTCGCCGAACAGGGTCACCGGGTCGATATCATAGACCGTGCCAAACCCCAGAACGATGGCCAGCGCCACGACGATATAGGTCCACATCGCGGCATGAGGGGTGCGGTGCTGCGGATGGATCTTGCCGAAAAATTGCGGCAGCAGCCCCTCGCGCGCCGAAGAGAAGAGAATGCGCGCCTGGGCGTTGGTAAGGCCGATCAACGAGGAGAAGATGGAGGTCACACCCGCCAGATAAGCGACGATCAGCAACCCGGCGGCGGACGCCTTGAAAGCATCCACAAAGGGCAGGTCCGAGCCGGTGATGGCCTTGAGATTGTTATGGAAGGCGGTTTCCGTCGCGAAGGACAGGAACATGTACAGAATGCCTATGGAGAGCGTGCCGATAATCAGCGCGCGCGGCACGTTGCGGCGGGGATTGGTGGTTTCCTCGGCCAGCATGGCGGAATTTTCCCAGCCGATGAACAGATAGATGGCCAGCGGAAAGCCGAGCCCGATGCCTTTCCAGCCACCGGTCACGGAAGAGAGGCTGAAGGGAGCTGTGGAAATAAAATGCCGGTTCACCACCAGCATGATCACCGCGCCAATGAGCAGCAATACCAGCTCGAAATAAAAAAAGATCGCCGCCCAGGTGGTGGACAGCGAAATGCCGCGTGAAACCAGCAGCCCGACAATGGCGGTGGCGATCACGCTAAGCGCCTGCCAGGGGACATCGATGCCCAGGAATGTATGCAGGGTCTGCGCCGCCCAGCCACCGGAGATCACCACCACCGAGGAAGCGGCAATGCAATAACCCACCACCACGAAGATGGAGGCCGCGGCCCCAGCCCACGGGCCGAAGGACATCCCGATGAAGGTGACGAAAGAACCCGCGCTCGGACGATATTTGGAGAATTGAGCCAACGTGTTGGTCAAAAACAGAATCACCACCATGGCGGTGAGAATGGTCAGCGGCGCCCCGACACCGGCACCGGACGCAATGAGACCGAAACCGAAGAAGAAGCTCATCGCCGGGGCAATATTGGCCAGGGTGGAGGCGATAATCTGCGAAAGCCCCAGACTATCACGCTGGAGGCGTTCCCCGCCGCGCGAGATTGTGCTCATTATTTTATGATCCCTGATAGGTTTCTGTGTTCTTCCGCCAGTGACTGGCCAAGTTTCATTGTGACAAAACCAGAAATGCGTCAACCAAATTACGCAGAACGATTTAAATAATAGACACCCTATCAAAACATGCACCCGCGGGGCACGGGCTGGCCGAGGGCTCAGATACCGCCGGGCAGCCAGCGCCGCACCTCGATCTCACCCTCCTGAGGTGTGGGCGGGCGGGGCCGCGCCCCGCCTTGCGCGCGCCAGCGCTGCAGGCGCCATACATACGCGAGAACCTCGGCGCAGGCCCGGTACAGCGCCGCTGGCACATGCTCCTCTGGCTCCACATGGCGGTAGATGGCGCGGGCCAGGGGAGGAGACTCCACCACTGGAATGCCGTGCCCCCGGCCACGGGAGATGATCTCTTCCGCCAGCATCCCAACCCCCTTGGCCAGCAGCACGGGCGCCCTGTCCGCTCCACGCCGGTAACGTATGGCACACGCGTAATGGGTAGGGTTGGTGACGATGACAGATGCTTCGGGGATGCGCTGCATCTGCCGGGCGCGGGCCAGCTTGCGCGCCAGGGCGCGCTGGCGTGATTTGACATGCGGATTGCCCGCCGCCTCCTTCATCTCTTCCCGCATTTCAGCGTCCGACATGCGGTGCTTACGCCGGTGCAACCAGATTTGCAGCATGAAATCGCCCCCCGCCAACACGGCCAGAACCAGGCAGATGACGATGAGCACTTGCAGCGCGAAGCCCAGCACCGCCCCTGGCCAGGGCGAGGGCAGCGCCGCCAGCGCGGCGAACCCCTCCCGCCGCGCCAATATGGTCAGCCCTCCCGCCCCGCCAATGGTCAGAAATTTCAGAATGGATTTCCCATGCTCGGCAAAACCGCTGCCGGAAAAGATCTGACCAAGCCCGGATTGCGGCATGAGCTTGGAAAAATCCGGCTGCAATGACCGCAACGCGAAAACCCACCCGCCGGAGACAACACTGCCCAGGATGGCGACACAAGCGATGAAGGCAAGCAAGGGAAACAAGGCCCAGAAAACCGCGCCGGCCCAGTTCGAGGCGGCGGCGACCGGCGCCGTGCCCGCCTGATCCAGACAGGCGGCGAACAAGCCAAGCAACCGGCTACCCACCCCCGCCGCCATGCCCAGGGCCAGCAAGGTAAAGATGGCGATGGCGGCCGCCTTGGGCAGTTCCTGCGAGCGGCGTATATCCCCGCGTTCAGCCGCCTGGCGCAGCCTCCGCTCTGTCGGGGCGTGTTTCTTTTCACCCGCATTTTCCTCAGCCATGGGGCAGCATATCGCCCAGCGCCAGCATGCAGGCCAAGACCAGGTGATGCGCCGCCGCGCCAAAGGCTGGAATCGAGGCGGCCAAGGCCCAAAGCCCCGCCAGGATCAACAATGGAAAACCGATGGACAGGAGGTTCATGCTGGGCGCGAACACCGTGGTGAGGCCAACCGTGAGATTCACGCAGAGCGTGACCGCGAGCACGGGCAAAGCGAGCCCGACAGCGGCGCTGAACAACGTAGCACCCAGCCCAGCCAGGCTGGCCCAAGAGGCGATGGGCGCCACCCCCGCCCCATGCGCGAAGGAATGCGCCAGCGCCGCGAACAGCCAGGCCGGCCCGCCCGCCGCCATGAAACCGAGCAACCCGGCCCAGAACATCAAATCCGACAGGACCGGGCTCGCCCCAGCCGCGTCGCGAAATTGCAGTTCGGCGAAGGCAAGCCCCATGGCCTGACCCATGATCTCTCCGGCGCTGGAAAACGCCGCCAGAACGATCTGCATCGCCATGCCGAGCAACGCGCCATAGGAGATCTGCACGAACCCCGTGAGGATAGCCCTGAACGGGTCGGCCGGGTAAGGCGGCAAACCCGGCAACCACATGGCCAGCGACAAGGCCAGGGCCGCCGCGAGCAGCGCCTTCACCATGCCCGGAATCAGCGCGGAACCGTAAAAGGGCGCGGTCAGAAACAAGCCGGTGATACGCAGGAAAGGCCACAGAAAACGGCCGAACCAGAGCATCACGGTATGCTCGTCTAATACCATGTCTGATGCACCAGCATCGGCGCCCGCATGATAAAATCCCTGGCCAAGGCTTCGAACATGCTCAGCGCGCCAAAACCACCGCCCAACGCCAGCAGGATCATCGCCATGGTTTTAGGCAGCAGGGCGAAGGTTGCATCCTCGATCTGCAGAACCGCCTGCAGGATGGAGGTCACCAGCCCCACCGCGAGCAGCACGGCCACGCAGGGCCAAATGGCGGCCAACGCCACACCGAAAGCATGCTGGAACAATTCCAGGTAGAGCGGCATTATCTGAAACTATTCGCCAGCGTACCCAGCACCAGCACCCAGCCATGGATGGATACGAACATCAGCAATTTCAGCGGTAGGGAAATGAGCGTGGGCGAGACCATGATCATACCGAGCGACATGAGAATGGATGCTACCGCGAGATCGATCAACACAAACGGGATATAGATGAGAAATCCGATCTGAAAGGCGGTTTCCAGCTCCGACGTGGCGAAGGCGGGCACCAGCACCGGAAAGGGGATATGCTTCGGGTCGGCATAGCTCTTGCCGGAGAGATCGACGAAAAGATGCAGAGCGTCCTTGCGGGTTTGCGACAGCATGAAGTCGCGCTCCGGCGGTTCGGCCGCCGCGATGGCTTGAGAGAAACTCAACTGGCCGGATAGATAAGGCTGAATGGCCTGACTCTGCTCCTGCTGGATGACACCGCGCATGACGAACACCGAAAGCGCCAGCGCCAGCGCCGCCAGCACCATGTTGGGCGGCGTGGTCTGCAACCCCATCGCCTGCCGCATGATGGACAGCACGATGATGATGCGGGTGAAGGAGGTCATCAACAGGATCAGCCCGGGCAGAAAGGCGAGCGCCGTGATGACCAGCAGGCTCTGCACATTCAGCGAATAGGCTTCCCCGCCATTATCCGCGAGCGTCTTGACAATGGTAAGCCCCGCGGAATCGGCTCCCCAGGCCATGGCCGGAGCCAGCACGGGCAGGGCGAACAACGCCAGGCGCAAGAGCCTATTCATGCGCGTCGAGCCGGTCGATCAACGACACGCCGCCACGGCTGACGCCCAGCAGGAAGCGGCGCCCGCCAGCTTCCGCGACGACGAGGCTGTGTTGCCCGCCAAGCGGACGCGAGGAAAGAATGGAGACCGGCATATTGCCGCCCGCTTGGCTGCCCGGCATCCTTGCCCGCCAACGCCGCGCCACAAAGGCGAGACCGGCCAGCAAACCGAGAATCATGAGTAGTGAGGCGATGGTGGAAGCAGCGGCGGAAATTGTTTCCGTGTCCAAAACGCTTAATCCTGTTCGACGATATTGGTGATGTAAGCGGCGGTGAAGGGACCACCCTCGTGATACTCGGCGTTTTTCTCAAGCACATGGTTGGCGATGCCCAGGCAGTTTTTCGCCAGGGCGGCATGGGCGGCCGGATCCATCAATTGCTTCGCCGTCTGGGTCATCAAGAGATTGATGGTCTCGGCTCTGACAATCGGCTGCAAGGCGGCGAAGGTTTCCACGGCTTTTTCATCCGTGCTTGCAAATTGCACGGAAAATTGCACATAGGACTGATTGGCGCCTTCCGTGGAGTCCACCGGCACGGTGACGACGAGATTATCGAGCTGGGCGAAATAAATCGGCTTGGGCGGCGGCGGTTTGGGCGGCCCCTCATGATGGGTCAGCTTGAAATAGGCAAAGGTGCCACCAGCGCCTCCCCCAAGAATGACGACCGCCCCGACCGCCGCGAGAATAATCTTCTTCATTCAAAACCTCAAATCGAGTTCAACAGGGATTCGAACATGGTGTGCGCCGCGCTGATCGCCTGGGCGGCCGCCTGATAGGCCTGCTCGTAATTGGTGAGAATGACAGCCTGCTGATCGCTATCCACCCCCGCTACATCCGACAAGTTGCTGGTGGCGGTGGTGACCTGCGCGGCCGTGGAAGTGGCCAATTGCTGCGCCGCCGAGGCGTTGGCGCCAAGCCCCGTGGTCAGACCGACAAAGCCTTGTTCGAGCGTTCCGGCGCTGGTGGTGCCCGGCGTGGTCCATAAGGTGGCCATGCGTTGCGCGTTGCTGCCGCTGGAACTGCCGCCCGGTGTGAGGGTCAGCGTGTCTCCCGCCGTGGGTGAGCCGGAAATCGGTAATTGCCAATATTGGCCGGACGCCAAACCGGAAGGATAGGCAATGGCGATGTCACCACCATTGCCGCTCAGCGTGCCACTGGCGATGGCCGTGCCGGGATCTGCCGTCGTGCTCACCGTATAGTCCGAGGCAGAGGTGAAATTGATTTGCAGATCCTGCCCATAATAGCTGGCCGGAATAATGGCGGCGCCGCTGGCGGGCGAATCCGTGACGCTATCCGTTCCCGTATTGATCGTGCCGGCATTGCCGTTCAACACCGACCCGTCGCTTTGCAACGTGCCGGCCGTGGCGACATAAGGGTCGGCGGCGGCGATGTCGCTGGTGGAAATGGTCGTGACGCTGATGCCCGAAGCCCCCTTCGGAGCCGGATTGACCGTGAAGCTGTCTCCGTTATTGACCGTGCCGGAAATGGAAAGTGCCAGCCCCGCGAAACTGGGCGGTGTGCCCGTCACGCTGTAGCTCTGGCCACTGGCCTGATCCACCGCGCTCCAGCCATTGGTGCTGCTATAGCTGAGGGTGAAGGGCCCGCCATCGGTCGGCAAGGCGGATGGTGTGACAAGGCTGGCGGTTATGACGGCGCTGCCGCTATTGGCGGCATTGGCGGAAACACTCGGCGCGGGCACGGAAAACAGCGCCTTGCCGCTATTGCCGGTCGTGTCCAGCCCCTCGGCCTGAGCGGTGTTGACCTGGCCCGAGAGAATCGCCGCCAGCGCGCCCAGCGATTGCAAGGCCTGATTGCCCGCCGCGACGGTGGCCAGCGCCCCGCCAAGCGACCCGTCCGCCTCCGTGAGGGTAACGGGGGTGGCGTTGCTGCCGGCGGTGACGCGTTGCGTGCCATCGGCGGCCGTGGCCACGGCCAGAGCCTGCGCGCCGCTCTGATCCAGCAGCACGGTGCCCCCCGTGGTGACGATGACGCCGCCGCTGCTCTGGGTGATGACATTGACCGGCAGATATTGCGAAAGCGAATTCAGCGCCGATTGCTGCTGGTCAAGCAGGCTCGGCTGGTTGGGCGACTGCATCAGTCCTTTATTGATGGTGTTGAGCTGGCCCAGAATATTATTGACCGAGGTGAGGCCGGTGCTGAGACTTTCCTGCGCGCCAGCGATGGTGTTGGTAATGCTGGACGAAGCACTTTGAAACGAGCCGGTGACGGTCTGTGCGTCGGACAGCACGGTCTGACGCTGGGCCGTACTGGTCGGGTTGGAGGCCAGAGTGCTGACATCCTGGAAAAACTGATTGATGGTGCTCTGCACATCGCCATTATTGGTGAGGGCATTGGAAATGGCGGTGAGCGAGGTGGATTGCGCGGAGGCCGCCGCACTGGCCGTGTTGGCATTGCGCAGCTGGCTTGCGGCGAAGCCCGAGGCGGCACGGGTGACCTGCGCGGGCTGCACGCCAGCGCCCGGCTGACCTGGCGAGCCCGCCTGGGTTTGGGAGTTCACGCTTTCCACCGCATACCCATCCGTGCTGGTATTGGCGAGGTTGTTGGAAACAGTGGAGATTCCGGCCTCGAACAATTCAAGCCCGGAGAGGGCGGTACTGATCGCGTTGGTAATTCCGCTCATGGCGTTGCTCCGTCGCTTGAGGAAGACATCGTGCCGCCAACGGCCTGAAGCACCTTGGCCATGATGGGCGAGCGCGCGATTTGTTCGATTTTCACGGCATAATTTTCATCCGTCGCGTAACCACCCGCCTGCAGGGCCTGGGCGAACCCCGCGACCGTGCCCTGGCCCGTGGCATCCTGATAGGCCGACTGGATCAACCCGACATAATCAGACACACTTCCCGACAGGCTGGTATAATCACGAAAGCTGGCCTGTTGCGGCGTCAGCACGCCATCCACCATTTCATGCGTGGCGCGCACGGAGCCCGCCTCGCCATCTCCCGCCTTGATACCGAACAGATTATGGCCTGGGGTGGAAGCGCCCCACCCTGTTTCCAGGGCGGTTTGCGCCAGCACCGCCACCGGCGGCACACCCAGAGCCTGGGCGGCGGCCGTGATCTGCGGCCAGATGGCCTTGGTGAAATTAGTGGCCTGAGCCAACAGGCCGGATGCCGAGGCGCTGTCCCGCGCGAGCGCGCCCGGAGCCTCCGGTGCCGTGGCGGCATCCAGCGTGCTAGCATCAACGCCTTTGGCGGCCAGCGCCGCCATGGTGGCGACAGGCTTGACCGATGGCGCGGCGGCGGCCTGCCCGCCGACCTGATGCAAGGCCGCCTCGATCAAGCCGGAATCGTATTTGCCGAAATCGTTCTGCGACAAATTCCATAGAAACATGCTCTGGAAATTGCCGCCACCCACGCCCAGCGCGCTGTCATCCATCCCCGTGCCACTCAGGCCGGACAACATCTCATACCACAAGACACCGGTGAGATGCTGCATCTCCTGCCGGACACCGGAACGCGCGGCCGCGCCTTGCGCGGTTGTTTGGGAAACGGGCATGCTGGCGGTCATCAGATCACCTTGATCGTGCCATTGATGGCACCGGCCTGCTTCAGCGCCTCGATGATGGCGATGAGATCCTGCGGCGTGGCACCCACCGCGTTGAGCGCCGCCGCGACATCCTGCAAGGTGGCGGCACGCGGCAAATCAATGACCTGCGCCTTGCCCTGCTTGGCGCTGACCAGCGTGTTCTGTACGCCCACCGTCGTACCGTTTGAAAATGGTCCTGGCTGGCTCACGGCATTTTGTGTCTGGATGTTCACGGTCAAATCCCCGTGGCTGACCACGGCGGGGCCAAGCGTCACGCCCGCGTTCATCACGATGGTGCCACTCTGCGCATCCACGATGATGGTGGGCGCTTGCCCCTTCGGGGTAATCGCCAAGGCGAGAATATTGGACATGAAGCGCATCGGGTCGCGCCCTTGCGCATTGACATCGACCTCGCCAGGCGACACGGCATTGGCGACACCGCCACCATAAGCCTCGTTGATGACATCGCAGATTTGCTGCGCGGTCTCGTAGCTTGGTTGATTGAGCAGCAAGGCCGAGCTGCCATTGACAGTATAGCTAGCCGGTATGGTGTTGGCGAGAATCGCGCCTCCCGGCAGCGAACCCACCGTCGGCACGTTCACCGTGGAGGATGTCCCGCCCGCGCTGGCGGCAAAGCCACTGACCAGCAACGGCCCCTGCGCCTGCGCATAAACAATTCCATTACCGCCACGCAATGGTGTTGGCAGCAGGACACCGCCCGTCAGCGCCGTGGCGTTGCCAACGGCGGAAACCGTGACATCCACATGCTGCCCCGCATGAGCAAAGGCGGGAACCTCCGCCGTGACCATGACGGATGCGACATCGTTGGGCTGCATCGTGGAGACGTTGGGCAAAGAGATCCCCATGTTTCGCAGCATGTTCAGAATGGATTGCTGCGTGTAAGGCACCTGGGTCGTCTGGTCCCCCGTGCCGGGCAACCCAACAACAAGCCCGTAACCGTAAAGCTGGTTGGTCGGCGCGCCGGCGACGGAGACCAGTTGCCCGATAGTGGTGCGATCCGCCCGCGCGGTGCCGGATATGCCCAGCGTGAAAAACGCGCAAACAGTCATGAAGCCACGCCGGCGCATCAGAAAGGCGCCACCTTGTTGAGCACGCGTTGCAGCCAGGGCAATTGGTGCGCGCCATTGATCGGCCCGACACCGACATATTGGACATTCATGTCTGCCACCTGATTGGAACTGATGGTTGTGTTGGCGGCGATGTCGTCCGGACTCGCGTAGCCAGTGACGACGATGGACGTGACATTGCCGTTGACATTCACATTGGTGCGCCCTTCCAGCGCCAGGATGCCATTGGCATCGACATTGGTGACGACCGCCTCGACCTGGCCGGTGATATTATTGGCCGCCGTGGCCGAGCCGGTGCCGGTATATTCCTGATCCGAGCTGGCGCCGATTTCCGGTGCCAGGCTGCCGCCATTGATATGGCCGAAGCTCATCGGCACACCCATGAAACTGGTCATGGCGTCGTTGATCGTCCCGGTGCGCTTGAGCGCGGCATCGTCTGTGTTGCTGGCGGTGCTACTGGTGACGATGTCGATGGTGACAAGATCGCCGATCCGCCAATCCCGCCGCGGCGCATACAGGGAACCCGAGGTGGAAGATGGAAAAATGGACCCGTCCTGCGCGGTGGCTGGCGCCTCGACCGCCACCGGAAAAGCGGCTGGCTTCACGAGGGTTGGCGGTGGGGCCGCCACCGTCTGGCACCCGGCCACCAGCAAGCCGGCCGGCAACATGAAGGGTGCCGCCCGCCTCATGCGCCGGCGGCGGCCTGGGCCAGGTAATTAAGCTGGTTGTCGATCGCGCTCGCGACCTGCGTGCCGAGCTGATAGGCCCTCTCCGCCGAGATCATATTGACCATCGATTGCACGACATCGACATTCGAGGCTTCGAGATAGGATTGATTCACCGAACCAAGCCCATTGCTCTGCGGCGCACCATTGACGGCGGTGCCGGAAGAGGTGGTGGACGCATAAAGATTACCGCCCAAGGGCTGAAGCCCTTGGGGATTGACGAAACTCGCAAGCTGGATCTGTCCCACTTGCGAAGCCGTGGAAGAGCCCGGCAAGGTGACGGAGACCGTGCCATCCGTGCCGATGGTAACAGAGGTGGCGTTGCTGGGAATGGTGATGTTGGGCAAGACCTGATAGCCTGAGGAGGTGACGAGTTGCCCCGTGGAGTTGAGCTGAAACGCACCGTCGCGCGTATAGGCGGTTTGCCCGTTGGGCATCAGAACCTGAAAATAACCCGAACCGTTGATGGCGAGATCGAGCGGATTGCCGGTGCTGGTCAACGTGCCTTGGGTGAGCGTGTCCTTGATGGAAGCCACTTTGACGCCCGTGCCAAGCTCCAGCCCGGAAGGATAGACCGTCTGCCCCGTGGAGTTGGCTCCGGGTTGAATGCCGTCCTGATATAACAGGGTTTGAAATTCTGGTGTTTCCGATTTGAAACCGGTCGTGTTCACGTTCGAAAGATTATCCGCGATCGTATCCATCATCGTCTGGCTCGCCGCCAGACCCGTGGCGATGGTGTCCAAGGCGTGGTTCATCTTGCCGCTCCTCTGTTCAACATGAGGCCATCATCCTTGCGCGAGCAGATTGTTGAGATCCTGCGAGGCACTGCTTTGAGATTTCATGAGGTCCGTCTGCATCTGATAGGACCGGCTGCTATCCAGCATCTGCATCATCGCGGTGGTCTGATCGACATTGCTGTCATTCAGATAACCCTGATGCAAGGAGGCATCCCGCGCCGGGGTGAAACTTGTTCCGTCGGGCGCCTGATATAATGACCCACCCAGCGATGAGAGCGTCCCGGAAGGTGTTTCCACCAGCGCGATCTGGCCGAACTTTCTGGCGTTGCCGCTCGTGTCGGACGATGGAACGCCGGAAAGGGTGCCATCCGTTCCGATTTGCAGCTTGGCGAGCGACGGCAAGCTAATCGGCGTGCCATTGGTGCCCAGCACGGGGTCGCCGGCGGAATCGGTCAGAATGCCGGCAGCGGAAATGCTGAGCGAGCCGTCGCGCGTCAACGCCGTGCCATTGGCGGTTTGTACTTGCAGCCAGGCATCGCCACCGATCCCGACATTCATAGGATCGCCCGTCTGCCGCAACGGGCCAGGCTTGGTATCCGGCCCCAGCGTCACCACGGTCGCATCGCCGCCAGTGGGGGCGTTGGTGCCCTGGTAAAGCTGCGCCTCGGTAACAGCCTGGACAGCTTCGTATCCAGGAGTTTGCGAATTGGCGAGATTGCTGGCCACCGCTTGCATTCGCGCGGTGATGGCCTGTAATCCCGCCATGCCTGTATAGAGGGAGTCCGCGTACATCGGTTAGATCTGCACCAAACGCTGGCTATCTTGCTGCTCGGTCTGGATGACCGATGTATTGGCCTGATAGGCTTGCTGATATTGAATTAACGACACCAGCAGCGAGGAGGTGGACGCGTTGGACGATTCCAGCTCTCCACCGGACAAGCTGCCCGCGAGACCGCTGCCTGGTGTGTTCACCAGCGCCTCTCCAGAACTGCTGCTGGCCGAGTAAAGATTTCCGGTAATCGATGTCAAACCTTGAGGGTTGATGAAATTCGCCAGCGCGATTTTACCCGCGCTGACGGTTTGGCCATTGGAATAGGTGGCGTCGATGGATCCATCCGCGCTGATCGAACTTCCCGTATAGCTGCCCGGCGCGAACCCGTCATTGGTAATGCCCGCCACGGCGAAATCCTGCGCGGACAAGGTTGTGCCGGAAAAATTGAACGCCACGCTGGAAGCCGCCGCGCCATTGCCCCAATTCACGTTCAGAGTGGCCGGGCTGCCGGAAGTCAGCGCGCCAGAGGAGGAAAAATCCAAGGTCGTCAAATTCTGCGGCGAACCGACAGCGCTACCGTCCGCCAATTGCGGCTGGGCATAAACCGTCCAGCTCGGTGTGGCACCGGAAGTCGCGGGCTGGTTCTGGACCAGATAAAGCTGCACGCGATTGGCGTTGCCCAGGGAATCATACGTCACCACCGAGGTGCTTTCACTGTAAGTGGAAGAATCCGTCGGGTCGAAAGTCGTGGTCGATGGAATGGTCGTGTCGCCGGAATTGAGATCCAGCGTCGCGCCGATCTGCGTGGTGGCATTGGCGGCCACGGCGCCTGTATTGATGGTTATGGGCCCCAGAGTGGAACCCAGCACACCATTGGTGCTGGTATAACCAAGCAGAGACTGGCCATTGAGGGTTTCCATTTGCCCGGTGGAGCTGAGCTGAAAGGCACCGTCGCGCGTATATTGCTGCGACCCGTTATTGGAAACGATGAAATAACCATTGCCTTGAATCGCCGCATCCAGCGAATTGCCGGTGGAGGTCAGATTGCCCTGGGTCATGTCCGTGGAAATTCCTTCCAGGGCCGTGCCAATACCTGGCGTATCGGTGGCATTCGCCGGAAATACATCCTGAAACAAGGCCGTCTGGCTTTTGAAGGCCGTGGTATTGGCGTTGGCCAGATCGTTGGAAACCGTGTTGAGGCCGGTTTGCGCGCCCAGCAAGCCGGAAAGGGCCGTTTGCAATGTCATGAGGATGCTCCAAGAACGGTTTGGACGGAAGAAACAGGTAGCGCGGTTGCCGACCCAGCGACATTGAGGGTCGGAGATCCGCTCGACAGATTCACGCCCTGCACATTGTAAACCGTGTAGGGCGTGGCGGAGACAGCATTGCCCGTTTCATCCGCGGCGGAGATCTCGTAACTGTAATCCGTTCCGGGGGTGCCGCCGCTCCAGCTAAAACTCTGCTGGCCCGCGCCCAGGGCGCCAAGTTTGAGCGTGGTGGCGATGCTGCCATTGGGGTTGAGAATGGTGACATTGGTGCTGGAAGTGGCATCGGGCAGGCTGAACGCCCCTTCGGCCTTGCCGCTTGAATCCGCGATGAGGCTGTTTCCGCTCACGGCGACCTGACGTCCAACCAGGGACGATGCCTGTGCAATCTGCGAGGCACCGTTCGAGGTGGCGATGGAGCTAAGCTGCGTATTGAGCTGGTTGATGCCATCCACCGTGGAGATTGAGGCGAACTCCTCTGTCATCTGAGTTGGATCGGCGGGAGATGTCGGCGACTGATATTTCAATTGTGCGGTCAAAAGCTGAAGAAAATCATCCTGGGTCAGGCTGGCCGCGCTGCTGGACGAGGCGGTGCTGGCCGTGGTGGACGCCGCGACGGAAGTGGCATTGGCGCTGCTGGCCGTGCTGGTTGCGAGGCTTGTCATCATGTCACCTGAAAGCTGCTAATCATTTGCTGATCAATCCGACTCGCCTGCTGCAACATGGCCACCGAAGCCGAATAGGAGTTGGAGCTGTCGATCATGTTCACCATCTCATCCACCGGCGAGACATTGGACGAGGTGACATAACCGGCTTGGTCCGCATAAGGGCTGCCAGGGTCATATTTTCGGGTAGGCGGCGCATTGCTCTGCACGGTGGCGACAACCTGCACACCGAGCTGAGAATCGCCGGACAGATCGTCCGTCCCGCCATTACCCCCTTCGCCATCGGCCACGGGCTGGGCCTGAAAAACCAGCTCATGGGCGCGATAAGGCTGTTCTCCAGGCGCCGCCACGGACGAGGCATTGGCGAGGTTGGATGAAATCGCGCCCAATCGTAGATCCTGCGCGTTGAGGGCACTGCCGATGATTGAAAAAATACCGCTCATTTCGTGAAACCTCCTGTCAGCTCCCGCTCGGATTGGGGCGTAGCGCGGTGATGAGATCCGTCGTCGATTGCCGCAGAAACACCGCGGCGGCCTGCATCTGCTGCCCGTTCTGCGCGGCTTCCACGCGCTCGCCATCCAGGGACACATCGTTTCCGTTCAAGCCGACAACATCATCCTGACGATATTGCGGCCCGGCATCCCCCCCCGTATCCACACCCATCTCATTGGCCAGCGCGCTGTTGAAGGATACGTCCACGGCCTTGTAATTCGGCGTGTCGGCATTGGCGATATTATTGGCGATGAGATCCGCGCGGTCCTGCCGGACGTTCAATACACCGCCATAAAAATCCAAAAACCCAACCTGCATGTCCGCTGCCTTTTCCGCTTCGGGCGAGGCCCGTCTTCGCGCCGGTCAAAAGCGCCTAAGCAAGATCTACAGAGACAAACTTAAGAACTGGTAAAAAACGCATGGCATCCCTTGGCCATGCCACATGCCCGGTTTTCTATATTCGAAAATAAATCAGGTTTCTTTCCCGGACAGGACCAATTCACAAAAAACCCGCATCCTGAGGATGCGGGCATCAACCAGAAAACAACCTGACAATCATCCGCGCAGGCGCCGCAACACATCCTCGTGCAACTTGCGTTGATCGTCACTGACATAAAGCGCGGCGAGATCCGACGAAGCGAAATGCGTGCCTTCCGGCATACGCGCCTCGGACAGCCGCTCCAACGCGACGATCACGCAATTGGCGATCTGCCGCGCGAAATCCTGGCGCTGAGCCTGCACGAAGGCGAGATTATCGAGCTGACGGCGGATTTCGGCGATTTCGGCAACGGCCTCCGTCCGTTCCCGTTCCAAAATCGGGTTGACATGCCCGGTATGAAGATCGGCATGCCCTAAAAGCCCCGACAGCCAGGATAATAAAGCCGATGTCCGCCAAAGCAGGTCGAACGCCTCGCTCGCGTCCATCCTGTCCCGTAGATGGGCCACCTGCTCGGCCAGAATGGCGCAAACCAGCTTCTCATTCGCTTCCGTCTCGTCCGTGGCGCCGCTCATCGGATATACCTGTTATTTCAGTGGGCAAAGCTGTTTGACGACGGAGAGGAGCTGATTGGGTTCCGCCGGCTTCGTCAGCCAGCCGGAAGCCCCGGCGGCCCGCGCCTCGTCGCGCTTACGCCCGCCCGACTCCGTTGTGAGAACAATGATCGGCGTATAACGCGCCGAGGCGATCTTGCGGGCTTCCTTGATGAAACCGATTCCATCCAGCTCGGGCATGTTCAAGTCGGTCAGAATGACAGAAGGCTTCACGCCGTCCGCCAGCTTGGTGATACCCTCCCGACCGTTCATGCCTGTCTCGACGTCGTAACCGGCGCCTTTGAGAATATGAGACAAACTCATCACCATTGTGGCGGAATCGTCGAGGACGAGGATGGTCGGCATGGGAACGGCGCTCCATTCAACTAAATTTACTCAACCCAATTTACGCAAGACCTCCAAAGCTTGCACCGGAAGTATTGAAACCGGGTTAAGAACGGAGCAGCGGCGCATCTCTCCGTGGCAATTTGTGTTTTTAAGAATTGCTTAGGATTGCACGTTTAATCGTGCGGCATGGGCCAAGTTTTCCTCTTCCGTGCAAAAAAATTTCCGGATCCGTTCCGGTCTCGGAGCACGGCGGAATTCAAGGCCGGTACATGCCGCGCGGATCATCCGCCCGCATTCACACCAAAAGGAACCGTGAATGATTTCAAGCATAGCGGCCATTGGCGCCCTGCCCACCATCGGTGGCGCC
This sequence comes from Acidocella sp., assembly GCF_050253495.1. Classification (NCBI taxonomy): domain Bacteria; kingdom Pseudomonadati; phylum Pseudomonadota; class Alphaproteobacteria; order Acetobacterales; family Acidocellaceae; genus Acidocella; species Acidocella sp. The sequence goes on along the minus strand of NZ_JBFWIX010000004.1, from coordinate 24,208 downwards.
AGCGAGACCAAAAACGTCGCCCAGCCAGGCGATTTCCTGAGTCTGGTGAACGATGCGCTGCAGGGCGTGAGCGCCCAGCAGGCCAGCGCCACCAGCGCTGAGGCGGGCTACGCCGCTGGCGTCCCGGGGGCCACGCTCGGCAAGGCCCTGGTCGCCAGCGACCGGGCGGAAGTCTCCTGGAACGCGACCGTGGCCGTCCGGAACGAGGTGGTCTCCGCCTATCAGGCGGTCATGAACATGCAGTTCTGATCCATGCGCAACTGGCGGGACATTCCGGCATGGATACGAGATCGGGCCGGCAAAATGCCAAAACTGTTCTGGGTGGCGGGCGGCGCGGTCCTGGCCTCGCTGGGCGTGGCGCTATGGCTTGAATTATCCGGCCCGCCTTACGCGGTTCTGAGCGAGGGCTTGTCTCCCGCCGACGGCGGCAAGGTCATCGCGCATCTGCAAAAACTCGGCATTCCTTATCAGTTGCAGGCGGCGGGGAATGTCATCATGGTTCCAGCACCGCAGCTGGCTCAGGCGCGCTTGCAGCTCGGCGCCGCGGACATCCCTGGTTCCAGCACGCAAAACGCCTGGAATCAGCTTGAGAACGCGCCCATGACGGCATCGGACCTCGCGCAATCGACCATGGCGACGCAAGCGCTGCAACTCACCTTGCAGCAATCCATCGAGGCGATGAACGGCATCCGCAGCGCGCAGGTCTTTCTGGCCCTGCCGCCGGAAACACCCTTTCTGGCAAGCCAGCCCAAACCCGCCGCCTCCGTGGTGGTGGACGCCGACCAGACGCAGGCCGCCGCTCAAGGCGAAACCATCGCCAAGCTGGTGGCGGGCGCGGTGCCGGGACTGGCCGCAAAGGATGTGACGGTGGTAACGACCTCCGGCAGCACGGTCTATCCGGCCAGCGGTACGATGAACACCGGCTCGCAATTCGCGACCCAGGCCCAGATCGAGGCGATGTCCGCCGCGCGGGTCGCCGGGCTACTGATCCCGCTCCTGGGGGCGGGGAATTTCCGCACGGATATTTCCGCCGACATGGATTTCACCCAGGCCCGCATTCATCAGGTCACTTATGGGCCATCACAGATGGTGGCGCGCTCGCGCGACAATCAATCGACGCAAACAGGCCCCAGCAACAGCGCCATCGGCATTCCCGGCGCCCTGTCCAACGAGCCACCCGGCAAAACGACGGCCGGCACCGCGCCGGCGGCGCAACCCGCCGCCACCCAAACCCAGGGCCAGCCTCAAGGCCAGACACAGGGCCAGACACAGGGCCAACCCCCTGGCCAGGAACAGAAGAACAACAGCACGCCGTTGCCCAGCCGGACCTCGAAGGATCTCGACCAGACATTCGTCACCGACCAAACCGACAGCGACATCACCAAACCGGACTGGGCGGTGAAATCCATCGCTGTTTCCGTGGTGCTGAACCAGAGCGCCCTGCCAAAAGACCTGACAGTGGACCAGATCAAGGCCGCGATCACCGCCGCCTTCGCCTATCCCGACGTCAAGGTGAACGTACTCGCCACCCCATTCCAAAAACCGGCGGAGGCGTTGGGCAGCAGCCCAATGATCGCGGCGGCCAGCCCGTTGACCCATGCCGCGCTCGAACTTCTGGCCGCACTGGCCTTGCTGTTTGGCCTCGCTTTGCCCGCCGGGCGGCGGCTTGCCAACATAGACCTCAAGAATCTGGTGCCCCCGCCGCCGCCCGCGCAGCGACCTTTGCCAACCATACCGCCGCCCAGGGATTTCTCCGGACTGCGTGAACAAGCCTCCGAGAACGTGCCGGGCGTCGCACGGCTTCTGCAAAGCTGGACCGAGGAAAATGACTGAGGAACCAAAGCAACTCCCTGCTCCCGCCGGCGCCCTTACCGGCCCCGAGCGCGCCGCCATGGTTCTGCGTGAACTTGGCGAGGAAACCGCCGCCGCCGTGCTGCGGGAAATGGACGAGATGGCGGTCAGCCGCATCTCAATGGCGATGTCGACCCTCAAGGGCGTCACGCCCCAACTGCGCGAAGACATCATGCTGTCCTTTGCGGCGGATCTCGGCATTACCGCGATCGGCGGAGACGGCATGAAGTTTCTCGGCCGGGTGCTGACAAACGCGCTGGGCGAGCACCAGGCAAAGGAGATTCTCGACCGGCTGCGCCGCCATGAGCGCCGCTCGACCTTCTATCTTCCCCCCAATACCGATGCGCGCACCCTGGCGATGCAGATGGCCCATGAACGCCCGCAAACCATCGCGCTGCTGCTGGCCCATATTCCGCACGAGATGGGCGCCAATCTGTTGACCTTTCTGCCGGAATCACTGGCGGCGGACGCTTTGTACCGGTTTTCAAATCTCGATGTCGTTTCGCCAAGCGTGGTAAAGGAGTTGCGCGACATGCTCGACGAGCTGGCGATGCAAACCGGCGCCGGCGGGCGGCGCGTGGCCAATCTGGGCGGTGCAAAACAAACGGCGGATATTCTCAATCATTTTCCATCCGCCATGTCGGACAATGTTCTCGGCGCGATCGACCAGCGCGACGCCAAGACGGCGGAAAAAATCCGGGAGAATCTGTTCACCTTCATCGATCTTGGCAAGCTTCCAGACCGTTCCATGCAACTTCTTCTGCGGGAAGTCCCGCAGGACAAGCTGGCCCCGGCATTGCGGCTCGTGGACGAAGCGCTGCGCGAGCGCTTCTTCGAAAATCTGTCCTCCCGGCAGGTGGAAGTCCTGAAGGAGGAACTGACCAGCGGCCCGCCGATCAGGCGTTCGGACGCGCTCGCGGCGCAAAGCGAGATCGTCGACATCGCGCTCAAGCTGGGGGCGGAAGGACGCATCACCATCAATACCACAGAGGAGATGGTCTGATGCCCATCCCGCAAACCCTCTCCGTCACGCAAAGCAGCGCGCCAACGGCCAAAACCGCCACGCCAGTGGATCATTCCGCTTGGCAAGCCTCCCTCGACGGCGCGCAAAGCAGCGCGGCGCGGAACAGCACGGCCAGCGCAGACCAAGCAGACCAAGGGCAAGCAGACCAGGCGCAATCAGATCAGGGTGCGACTCATAATATCGCCGCCGCACAGGCTGCCAAAAACACGGACGGCACCGCCAAGCCCGCCAACGCCAAACAGACCGCGACAACACAGGCTCAATCAACGCAAACCACCACCAACCTGTCCACCGCCGCAAACGAGCTGAACGGCCCAAACGGCACGGACAAGAAGGACAAGAAAGACGACAAAAAAAGCAAGACCGACCAGATCAACCCCGCCGCCATGCCGGCAAGCGCGCCAGCCGGCACCATGGAGCCGCCCGCCGCGCAACGGAAACAGACAGCGGACACGACCACCCCCCCGGCAGGCGTGGACAGCGCCGAAACCAGCGCCAAAGCCGTGAACATCACGCAAACCGCGCACACCATGGATGCACCCGGCTCCACCGCCAGCCCCGGCAACGAGGCGAAAAAATCCGCGCCCGCATCCGGCGATGGATCCAGCACACACCCCGCAAGCACCTCTCAAACCCCCGCCAACACGGTTGCGGGCGCCAGCCAATCCATCGCACCCTCCACGGCCGGCAGCGCCACCGCCAATAGCGCGAACATGCTCACCCCCACCACCGTCAGCCCGTCCGGCGGCACGGCGGCGGATACGCAAACCACACCGCGCATGGCGGCGAGCCGATCGGTCACGTCCCTTTCCGCCACAACTCAGCCCACCAGCACCTCATCCTCCCTCAGCACCGCCGACGCGCTGGCCACGCGCGCCGCCCTGCGGCAGCTCAGCGCGTCCACCATGCCGGCAGCAGGCAGCGCGGAAACAAAATCCAAAACCGGCAATCCAGCCGACCCGTCCCTGTCCGGCGCCACCGCCAGCCAGGCCGCTCTGGCCGCCCCCGCCCTGACGAGCACCGCCACCGCCACGGCGGGCCCCATCACGGCAAACAGCACCGTCAGCATGGACAGCACGAATATCGGCCCCGCGGCGCTCGCGGCCACGGTCTCGGCTCTGCACCAATCCGGACAAACAGGCACCGTGCTGCGGCTCGACCCGCCTGGGCTGGGGCATCTCTCCGTGCAGGTCGGGCTCAATGGCCAAGGGCAGGTGAACGTGCTGTTCGTGCCCAGCACGGCGGATGCCGCGCAACTCCTGCAATCCTCCCTGTCCAACCTGGGAGGCGCCCTGGCGCAATCCGGCCTGAGCCTGGGCCAAGCGCAGGTGGGCGGCCAGTTCTCCCAGCAAAGCGGCCAAAACGGCCAGGGCGGCTACACACCGTCCCGCCAACCCGCCGCCAGCCTGACCATCGCCGAGTCCCAGGCCACCCCGGCGGGGTTAAGCGCCTATGCTTGACGAAGACCCAAATGCCGAGACCCTCGACCTTCTCGACCCGATGCGCGCGCCGTTGCTGCGCTCCATCCTCATGGAGACGCTGGCGGACCGGTTCATGCGACAGGTCGCCTTCGTGCTGTTTCAGCGCATGCGCCATTCCGTGCAGCTTCTCTCCTGCATCCAGAATGTCATCAGCCATGAATCCGCCATGTCGGCATTACCGGAAGTGATGCTGGCCGGCATCTCGGAACTCACCCCCTTGCGCGGGCGCATGCTGCTGGCGATCGACGGCGACCTGATCGGCGCGATGGTGGATGCGATGTGCGGCGCCACCGCCGCGCACCCGTTCGAACGTTACGAGCTTTCAGCCCTGGAAACACGGGTCGGGCGGCAGATCGTCGATCTCGCCTTCACCACCATCGCCGAGACCTTCACGCCCATCGTGCCTCTGAATCTCGAAGCCATCGCCTACGAGAACGCCACCGGCATGCTCGCCATCGCCGAAGGCCAGGACTGGATGATTGCCGTCACCGGCATTTTCGAGACGGAGCTTGGCTCGGGCACCATCCGGGTCATCGTACCCTATGCCGCCTTCGAAACGCTGGAAACAAAGATCGCCCACCAATCCGGCCTGCTGGGCGGGCGCGGCACCGATACGGGCTGGGCCGCGGGCGTCGACATGCTGACCGACATGACACCGGTGGAGCTGCGCTTCGAACTGGCCCGGGCGGAGATTCCCCTGGCCATGTTTCAAGCCTTGCGGCCGGGGGATTTGCTGCCCGTCACGCTATGGCCGCACGCGGTGGGCATGGGCGGCGGGGTGGATTTGTTCATCGCCGATTATGGCCAGCAAGACGGCCATGTGTGCTGCCGGGTGAATGTTGTCGAACAGGAAGGAGACAGCGGAATGACCGAACAAAAAGAACGTCTCACCGGCGCGGAAAGGCTCGTCGAACCTGAGCGCGTGGAGTTGGAGCGCCTGCAGGCGCAACCGCGCGGCGCCGCCGCCGTCACCGCCAAGAACGTACTGGACCGGGTTCAGGTCGCCGTGACGGTGGAGCTGGGCCGGACTCAAATCAGCGTGAAGGATCTTCGCAGCCTGCGCCACGGACAAATCCTGCAACTCGACCAGACGATCGGCGAACCCCTGGCCATTTTCGCCAATGGCCAGAAGCTGGCCTATGGCGAGGTCGTGGCCGTCACCAACGACCGTTACGGCGTGCGCGTCACCGCCCTGACCGAAGATGCCGTCAATAATGAGGAAGACGCCACGCCATGAGCGATAATGGCGTGAACATGGGCGCCTGGATCGCCTTTGCCGAACTCGCCGGGCCGGTCCTGCTGACGATGCTGCTGATCGGTCTTGCCACGGGCATCCTGCAAACCGCGACGCAAGTGCGCGAAGCCTCCATTCCCTTCGTGCTCAAGCTGGGGGGCGTGGCGGCCCTCACCACCATCGCCGGGCCTTTCATGATCGGCGGGGTGGAGCATTACGCCACCCGCTTGTTCAACGCGATTCCGGGCTTGCTGCATGGCTGACGCCCTCTCCCTCACGCGCCCGCGCGCCTTCAGCCTGACCCAGCTTTCCGGCCCGCTGGTCATTCTGCTGGTGCTGGTGATGCTGGCGGTGCCGCTACCGCCGCCAGCCATCTCTTTTCTGTTCGCCTTGAATATTTCAGCGGGTCTGGTGATTCTTGGGGCGTCTCTCTACATTCCGTCTCCGGCGGAATTCTCATCCTTCCCCTCGGTGCTGCTGGCCACCACGCTGATGCGCCTGGCGTTGAACGTGGCCACCGCGCGGGCCATTCTGCTCAACGGCTATACCGGGCCGGGCGCGGCCGGGCATGTGATCGAATCCTTCGGCCAGTTCGCGGTTGGCGGCAATTATGTTGTCGGCGGCATCATCTTCATCATTCTCATCATCATCAATTTCGTCGTCGTCACCAAGGGCGCCTCGCGCGTGGCGGAAGTTTCCGCGCGCTTCATGCTGGACAGCCTCCCCGGCCGGCAGATGGCGATCGATGCCGAAATCAACGCGGGCATCCTCTCTCCCCAAGCGGCGGAGCGGCGGCGCGAGGCCTTGCGGCGCGAGGCGGATTTTTTCGGCGCCATGGACGGTGCCAGCAAATTCGTGCGCGGCGACGTGGTCGCGGCGATGGTCATTCTCGTCGTCAACATGGTGGGCGGGCTGGTCATCGGCACGCTGCAATACGGCCTGCCCCTGGCAGACGCGGCGCGCACCTACACGCTGCTGACCGTGGGGGACGGGCTGGCCGCGCAAATCCCCTCCCTCACCATTTCCGTCGCGGCGGGGCTGGTCGTCACCCGCGTCGCCACCGGAGAGGATATTGGCGCGCAGATCAAATCCCAGCTTTCCAAATACCCGCAGGCGCTGGCCATCGCCGCGGCCATCACCATCGCCATCGGGCTGGTGCCGGAAATGGCGCATATCCCCTTCCTGCTTCTGGGCGGCGCACTGGGCGTGAGCGCCTGGCGGCTGTCGCGCGTGAGTCCCGAGGCCACGCGGCAAGGAGCAGCCCAAAAACCGGGCGAGGCAGCCGACGCGAAGCCGGAGGTCAAGCCGGACAGCCTGACGGATGTCTCCGGCGTGGATCCGCTGGGCATGAATATCGGCTTCGCCCTGGCGCCGATGGTGGGGCAGGGGGAAGGCCGGCTGCTCGGGCGCATGACCGCCGTGCGCCAACGTTACGGCCGCGCCATGGGGTTTCTGGTGCCCGCCGTGCATATACGCGATTCCTCGGAATTGCCCGCCCATGGCTACCGCTTCACCCTGCGCGGCGCGCCGATCGGCGGCGGTGAGGCCTGGCCAGGCCAATGGCTCGCCATCGAGGGACCGATGGTCGTGGAAAAGCTCAGCATTGGCCGCCCGGTGAAAGACCCCGCCTTTGGCCAGGACGCGGCCTGGATTCCGCAAGGCGCCATTCCAGCGGCGGAAGAGCTTGGCTATACGGTGGTGGACGCGGCCTCCGCCATCGCCACCCATTTCGCCGAGGTTCTGAAACGCTACGGCGCCGAGTTGCTGGGCCGCCCGCAGGTGGAAGGGCTGATGACGCGGCTGGCGGAAACCACGCCCCGCCTGGCCGAGGATCTGCGTGCCATGGTCTCCGTCGGAATCGTGCGGCAGGTTCTGCAGGGCCTCCTGGCCGAGGAAGTGCCGGTACGGGATTTTGAGCGCATCGCCGAGGCATTGGTGGAAGCCGCCGATGGCGGGGCCAAGGACCCTGAAAAATTACTGGCCGCCGTGCGGTTGCGGCTGGGGCGCTTCATCGTCAGCCAGTTCACCGGCACGGATCCGGTCTTGCGCGTGGCCGTGCTGCAACCGAAGCTCGAAGAGCTGATCACCAAATCCCTGCGCGCCGCGCGCGATGGCGCCAACGGCGAGATAGAGGCCGAAACCGCGGCGCATCTGCGTCAGGCCGCTGGGCAGGCGGCCAAGGCCATGCGCGCGCGCGGCGCCAAGCCCGTGCTGGTGGTCCAAGCCGCGATGCGCCGCGCGGTGGCCAAATGCGTACATGGGACGATCCCGGTAATCGCCCTGGAAGAAATTCCCGAAACCGCGGCATTGCAGGTCATCCACACGGCGGAGCCCGCCAATGGCTGAGCAGCCCGCCCCGGATGGCAAGGCGCTGACGGCGCTTTACGGCGATTGGATCAAGCGCATGGCGCTGTTGCTGAAAGCGCGCATGCCCTGGGCGGATCTGGAGGAGATGCTGCAATGGGGCGCCATCGGCATGATGGAGGCCTCCCAGCGCTTTGACCCCGGCCACGGCGTCAGCTTCCAGGTTTTCGCGGCGCGCCGCATCAAGGGGGCGATGATCGACGGATTACGGCGCGAAGGCACGCGCCGGCGCGGGGAAATTGTTTTCGACACCGAGACGGTGGAAAACGCCGCGCAGCAGGGTGGCGACGGACCAGAAGACCCCTTGGCCTCGCTCACCCGCACGGATAACCGCGCCTTGCTGGTGGAAGCGCTGCGTGCCCTGCCCCAGCTCGAATACCGGGTGCTGGCGCTACATTTTTATGACGAACTTAACAATCGGGAAATCGCGAGCGTGTTGGATATCAGCGAAGGCTATGCCTCACGGCTGCGCAAGCGGGCGCTGGAGACGCTCGCCTTGCAGATCAATGCCGCGCAACGAGGAGAATTCGTGTCTTGATAAATCTGGCCACGCTATTGCTCGGGATTCTCGTCATCATCGGCGGCGCGATGGCGGACCACGTGCCGCTCACCTCCCTGTTGAATTTGACGGCCTTCATCATCGTCATCTGCGGTTCCGTTTCGGCCTGCCTGCTGCAATTCGGCTTCGGCCCGTTCATGACCGGCCTCAAGGCCGTGATGTGGCTGGCCAAGCCCCCCAGAACGGACATGCACAGCTTTATCGACCGCATCGCGGACTGGTCCGCCAAGGCGCGCGGCCTCGGCACATTGGTGCTGGAGCAGGAAATTCCCGGCGTGGAAGACGATTTCGAACGCCAGGGCCTGCAAATGATCGTGGACAATACACCGCCGGAGGATTTCGCCGCCATGCTCGGCAGCGCCGCCGACAATACGACCCGCAAGCAGGAACAGCCCGGCCATGTCTGGGAAGCCATCGGCGGCTACTCCCCCACCATCGGCGTGCTGGGCGCGGTGCTGGGGCTCGTGCATGTGATGATGCGGCTCGACCATCCCGAAGAACTTGGCGAGGGCATCGCGACCGCCTTCATCGCCACCATTTACGGCGTGGGGTTTGCCAATCTCATCGCCTTGCCCCTGGGCGCGCGGCTCAAATCCATCGCCGCGGACCTGGAACGTGAGCGCCATGTGGTCATCCATGGCTTCGTGCTGCTGGCGGAAGGCAAGCCTGGCATCATGATCCGCCAGACATTGAAAAGCTATCTGGCCGACTCGCCCGCCGCCAAGGCCGAGCCGGCGGCCGAACAGGAAGCGCCGCAAAGCGCCTCCCAGGCGGCGTAAGCCATGAGCCAGACTCCTTCCTCCCCGCGCAAAAAAGAGGAAAAACCCCCCAATCACGAGCGCTGGGTGATTTCCTACGCCGATCTTCTCACCCTGCTTCTGGCCACCTTCGTGGTCCTGTATGCCTCCTCGACACGCAACAAACAGAAAGAAGACGAACTCACACGCGCCTTCATCGAGGCGTTTCACGGCACGCCGCCATCCGTCATGGCGCCGCAGCCATCGGGCTCGCGCGGGGTGCTCAAGCATCAGCTTTCACCGGTTCCGACACCGCCCAAGCAACCTCCAACCGCCAAGACCAAACTCTCCCAGAGCATGGCCCGGCAATTATCGAAGGACATGGAAACCCTTCGGCAATTGAACATGAAACTGAACTCATTGTTCCAGCCGATGATCGACAAGCATGAGGTCACGATCACCAACGCGCCGATGACATTGACCATTCAGCTCGACGCCTCGGTGCTGTTCGATTCCGGCGAAGCCACCCTGAAACCGGATGCCGCCAGCCTGCTCGCGCAAGTCGGGGCGGGGCTGACACAGCTGCCGCCGCAATACCGGGTCACCGTGCAGGGCTTCACGGATAATCAACCCATCTCGACGGCGCGCTTCCCATCCAACTGGTCCCTGTCGGCGGAGCGTGCGGTGGCGGTGGTGCAGCTTTTCATCGCCAATGGGGTCGATGGTCACGAATTGGCGGCGGAAGGGTTCGGCGAATTCTCGCCGGTCGCTGATAACAGCACACCGGCCGGGCGCGCCCAAAACCGCCGCGTGGTGGTGGTGGTGCACGCGCCCGACCCGGAATCGGACGACAACGCCCCTCCAGCTCCCCCCAGCAGCCCCTCCCCGACCCTCCAGCAAGGTGCCGCCACACTGGGACATCAGGAAGGCGCTTCCCCCCCAAGCGCTCCGGAACCCACCGCCCCGCCAGAACAGCCCGGACATGTTTCACCGCCCCATCCTGGCGACAATGCCGCCTTAGAGCACCCCAAAGGATAATCTCAGCATGGCCAAGGTAAAACCCGGCAAACCCCGCAAATTATTCAGCCCGTTCCTGGTCAGCTCGGCGGCTTCGGCCGGCTGGGCGTCCCTTCATGAACCCGCGACCTTCACCAATCCGGCGGTGACGGGCGCATGGCTGCTGGCGGCGCTGGCGGCGGGGCTAATCGTCCGTGCGACCCTGGCGCTGCTGATGCCTCTGGTGGGGCTCTGCGTGGAGAGTGTGCGCCTCCTTCTCATGAATAGCAGCGCCCCGAATCAAGAAAGCACCGACCCATGAGCTTCGTCACGGTTTCACGCCAGAAGAGCTTCGTGCAAACGGTGCTGACGCCAGACACCGCGGAAATCGCCGAGCGGGAAGCCGAAATCCAGCGCCGCGTGAAGCAGGAGATCTCAAAACTGCGCGAGACCACCATGGCCGAAGCCCAGAAAGCCGGCGAAGCCGTCGCGCTGGCGGCCATGCTCCCGAAGGAAACCAGGCTGGCGCAGACAGTGGCCGCGCTGGAGCAGGCCAGTGCGCAATTGGCCGCGCCACTGGCCCAGAAGGAACAGGACCTGGCCGGGCTGGTGCTGGAAATGGCGTTTCTGCTCGCGCGGCATATCGCCGGCGGGGAAAGCGGCGATGCCCGGCAGGAGCTGGCGGCGCTGATCACCCCCCTGCTCCAGGAAGCCGCCACCGAACGGGGAGCGCGCCAAAGCATCAAGCTGCGCTTGCACCCCTCCGACGTGCCCGCGCTGGAAAGCCGGCTGAATCTGGAAAATATCCTGCTGACGGCCGATGACACCATCGCCCCCGGCGGGGCCATGATCGAGCTCCTGACCCAAAATGGCGACCCGCTGGACAGAACCTTATGGGATGCCACGCTGTCCAACCGGCTCGCGGCGTTGCGCGCCGCCCTCGCCCTGCCCGGCAAGGAGGCGGCATGATCTCGCTGGAAGGTATCCGGCGCCACGCCGATCAAAGGCTGCATACCGCGATGACGGCGGACATGGTGCGCCGCTACGGCCATGTGCTGCGGGCAAATGGGGAGGTGCTACGCGTCAGCGGCCTGCGCGCCCCCATCGGCGCGCGCTGCGCGATCGAGCAGGAGCATGGTGAAACCTCCGCCGAGATCATCGGTTTCGAGGAAGGCGCGCTGCTGATGATGCCCGAACAGGGCCCGCACGGCATCATGCGCGGCGCGCGGGTGCGGGTGGAAACGACGCAGATGGCGGTGATGACCGGCCCGGCCCTGCGCGGGCGGATCATGGATGGGCGCGGCACCATGCTGGATGGCGCCCCCCCACCGGATGCCGACACACCCTGGCCGATGCGGGGCGTGCCCATCAACCCGATGCGGCGCGCCAGGATCGAAACCCCCTTCGATACCGGCATAACCGCGATCAATGCGCTCGCCACGCTGGGGCGCGGCATGAGGGTGGGACTGTTCGCGGGGTCCGGCGTCGGCAAAACCACGCTGCTGGGCATGGTGGCCCGCCACGCCCAGGCGGATGTGGTGGTGCTGGCGATGATCGGCGAGCGTGGACGCGAAATCCGTGAATTCATCGAGGATCATCTGGGCCCGGCACGGGCGCGTTCGGTGGTCGTCGCCTCCCCGGCGGACGACACCGCCCTGGCCCGGATCCATGGGGCCTACCGCGCCGCCGCCATCGCGGAATCTTTCCGTGCTCAGGGGCGGCATGTGCTGCTGCTGGTGGACAGCCTGACCCGCCTGGCCATGGCGCTGCGCGAGATCGGGCTGGCGGCGGGGGAGCCGCCCGCCACCAAGGGCTACCCGCCCTCCGTGTTCGGCGCGCTGTCAGCCTATGCGGAGCGGGCGGGCAATGGCGGGCCTGGGCAAGGCTCCATCACCGCCATCCATACCGTGCTGGTGGAAGGGGACGACCATGTGGGCGACCCCGTGGCCGACACCGCCCGCGCCATACTGGACGGGCATATCGTGCTCTCGCGCGCCATGGTGGAAGCCGCGATCTACCCACCCATCGATATTGCCGCCTCACTCTCGCGGCCCATGCCGAGCCTGGTTTCCGCCGAGCATGCGCGGCTCGCGGGACGGTTCCGCGCGCTCTGGTCCCGAAAACGCGACAAGCAGGATATCATCGATCTCGGCGCCTACGCGCCCGGACGCGACGCGCTGCTGGACGAGGCCTTGCGCCACGCCCCCGCCATGGAGGCCTTCCTGCGTCAGGACACCCATGAGCGCGTGGGGCTGGAAGAGGCCCTGGCCAAGCTGCGCGGCGTGGTGGGAGACGAGCCATGACCCCGCAAGCCCTGGCGAAGCTGGATTTACTGGCCACCGCCGAGGAAACCTCCCTGCTGGCCGCCGTCAACCGGCATCAATTCACGCTGCGGCGCTACACGGCGCAGCGTGAGGTCATGGCCGCCTACCATACCCGCCTGGCCGCGGGCTGGCGCGGCGGCACGGTGGTCCAGGCCGGGCAGGCGCAACTGGCCGGCCTGTTCAGCACCCAGGCGGAAACCGCCATGGCGCAGCTCGACCAGGCGATCCAGGCCGAACAGGCCTTGCTGCAAGACAGCGCCATGGCCCTGGCGAAGCTGCGCATCCGCCGGCGCGCGCTGCAAGACAAGCTGGCCACGGCCTTGCGCCTTGCTGAAAACACGGCCTTGGAACGCGCCGCGCAAAACCGTCCGGCGCCAAGGCGCCAGCCCCCCACCGAACGCGAAATACCGGCCTGAAGGCAAAGGGAAACAAAATGGACCTTTCATTCTACAGCAATTTCACCAACACCCTCGCCGCGCAGGAAGCGCAGATCAACCGGCTACAGCAGCAGGTTTCCTCCGGCGTCACGGTGCAAACGCCAGACCAGAACCCCGCCGCCTACGAAACGGCGGCGCTGGCCAACGACCAGATCAGCCAGCTCAACAACGACAACACGACCCAGGCGGCGATTCAAACCCAGCTTGGCGCCGCCAACAACTCTTATAATTCCATGGCCTCGCTGCTGGACAATGTGCAATCCATCGTCCTGCAGGCCCTCAACGGCACATCCAACTCGCAAAACCTCAACGCGCTGGCCACGCAGGTGCAAAGCGCCTCGCAACAATTGCTTTCCATCGGCAACGCCATTTCGCCCAATGGCAGCTATCTGTTCAGCGGGTCTCACGGCACGCTGGCGCCATTCCAGCAGGATGCCAGCGGCAACATCTCCTATTTCGGCGATTCCGGGCAGGGGCAGGCCACCATCGCCCAAGGTCAGACGGCCAACACGCTGGTGACCGGCGATGTCTTCACCTCCGCGCTGGCGGGGGACGGTATTTCCACCGTCGCCGCCGCCACCAGCAATACGGGCTCGGGACAGATTCTCCAGCAAGGGCTGGTGAACGCCGGCACGGCCACGGCCTTTCAGCGCGGCAATACGCCAATCACCGTCAGCTTCAGCGGTTCCAGCGGCGCCATGGGCTATACCGCGACCCAGAACGGCGCCACCATCGCCACCGGCACGTTGAACAGCGACGGCACCAGCCAGACAAGCCTGCAACTGGCCGGCGTCGATTATGAAATCACCGGCAGCCCGGCCAATGGCGACAGCTTCACCATTTCCCCCTCGCGTCCGCAATCGGCCTTCGCTCTGCTCAGCCAGATTTCCAATGCGCTGGCCAATGCTGGGTCCACGCCCGCGCAAATGGCGCAGACCAACCAGGTCCTCAACCAGGGCTTGGCGGGGCTGGCGCAATATCAGCAAGCCGTCACCACCGCGCAAGCGCGCAACGGCGTGACCCTGCAAGCCCTTTCCACCGCCTCCGCCGGCAACACGTCCCAGGCGACGGCGGCGCAAACCACCGTCAACAACGCCACCGCCGTTGACATGCCCGCCGCCATCACCGCGCTGGACCAGACCACGACCGCCCTGCAAGCGGCGATGAAAACCTTCAGCACGGCGCAAAGCCTCAGCCTGTTCAACTACCTTTAAGGAATAGCGCCATGCCGGATGCGATCTTTATTGTCGGCTATTACCGCAGCGGCACCTCGGCCCTCTCGGGCGCGTTGCAGCGGGCGGGTGTGAAATTCTATAACGATGCCGATCCTAACGAGCATAACCCGCTCGGCTTCTACGAAATTCCCGAGCTGATCGAACTTGACGTGGATATTTTCAACCGCCTCGCCGTGGATTGGACGGATGTGCGCGGCTTGCCCCAGGGCTGGCAGGAACGCGCGGACATCGCCCCCCTGCTGTCACGGCTTGAGGAAATATTGCGGCGCCGTTTCACCCCGCGCGACCGGCTCTGGGGCCTCAAACACCCGCATCTGTGCCGGACCCTGCCGCTTTATGAACGCGCCGCGCGGCAGGCCGGGCACCGGCCGCATATCGTCCATATTTTCCGCGATCCCTGGACCACCGCCGCCAGCCAATGCCGCAAGAACGGCCTAAGCCGCGCCCATGCGCTTCTGCTCTGGATGAGCTACGCCACCGACGCGGAACGCCAGGCCCGGCATCTGCCGCGGAGCTGGCTGACCTATCACGACCTGCTCGCCCAGCCCGTCGCGCAACTGCGCCGGATCGAAACGGAGCTTGGCCTGTCCTTGTCCGGACGCGGCAACAACGCGCTGGCGCAGGCCGGCGCATATCTCACCGCCCAACTCAACCGTTCCGAACCCTTGCCGTCCGAGGGGCTCAGCCAAACGCTGCGCCAACTCGTCACCCGCACCTGGGAAGCCGTCCAGGACCGAAACTTCACGCCGGCCCTGTGGGACGAACTGACCGCCGACACCGCGGATCTCGTCGGGTTCCTGAACGAAATCGGCAATAGCCGTGGCCGAGCACTGCCCGCCTTTGGCAGCGCCGCGGCGCAAACACTCACATTCGCAGCCCTTCCCACGGCGCTGCGCCCGCCCGAGCGCACGGATGACGGCGCTCAGGCGCGGCTGGCGGCGTTGCGCGCCGAAGCCGGGCCCCTGCCCCGTCTGGCGGTGCTGGTCGCGGCCCCGGCCGGGCGCGCCCACGCGGTGAACGAAACGCTGGAAAGCCTGCGCGGCCAATGGGCACCGCCGGACATCATCAAGGTCCTGTCGGTGGATTCCCTGCATATCGAGGGAATCGCCACCCTTGCGGTGACGGCCGAACCGGAGGCGATGACGCGCCGCCTCTGTGCCGAACTGAATCTCTGCGCCGGCGAGGCCGATTACGTCGCCATCCTGAACGCCGGCGACAGCATCGCCCCGGATGGCTGCCTGCGTTTCGCGCTACTGGCCGCGCGGACCCAGCCGGACCTGCTCTATTCCGACGAAATCGTGCCCCATCAAGGCGGCGCCTGGATCCGGCGCAAACCAGGCTGGGACGTCACCCGCCTACGCCAGGCCGCCTATATCGGCGACTGGGTCTGGTATGGCGCCCAGGCCGTGCGCGCGGCGGGTGGGTTCAATCCCGATTATGCCGGGGCCGAGGAATATGACATGCAATTGCGCCTCGCCGCGCGCGATGCGAAAGTGGAACGTCTGCCCGAGGCCCTGTTCACCCGCAGTCCGCAAAGCCGGCGCGACGACATCGCCCCGCAGCAATTCTGCGCGCGCGCCGCCGCCGCCCTCACGCGGCATCTGGAATCCAGCGGCATGAAGGCGGAGGTGCAGAACCGTCAGCACCCCGGTCTTTTCCACCATGTCCGCACAATGGAGGACCCCGGCACCGCCATTCTCATGCTGTGCGACGGAGCCGATCTGGGCGTGCTCGATAAATGGCTGACGGCCCTGCTGTCCGGCCGGCCCCTGACCGGACCGGTGATCCTGGCCGGCGCCACGGATCTTTCCCCGCAAATGACGAACTACCTCACCGCCGTGGCGCAGCAGAGCGAGGCATTGCAGGGGCTGGTGCGCGCCTTGATCGCCCCGAGCCAAGGCGCGGCCCTGGCACAGGCCCTGGCCCTGACCGACACCCCATTGGTGGCCATTCTGGACGCGCGCATGCAGGAGGTCACGCCGCACTGGCTGGAGGGGCTGCGCGCCCGGCTGGCGGACCAGGGCGTCGCCGCCGTGGCCGCGCGCACCCTCACCCCGGCGGGCATGGATGGGCGGCAGGGGCAGGTTCTGGGCCCCGTGGTCATCGGCGCGGACACCAGGCTGGGCACCGGACATGGGCCAATGGACCCGGGACCGGGCGGCTGGCTGCTGGTGGATCAGGAGGCCAGCGCCATCACCCCGCCGGGGCTGCTGGCGCGCCGGACCGCCCTGGCCGCCTGCGAGATGCCCGCGCATCTGAACGGCGATGCGCTCTGGATCGATCTTTGCGCACAGATACGCGCCCAGGGCGCGCGGCTGGTCTGGACACCCGATGTCAGCTTCGTGATACCGCCCGGCGCCGCCTCCCCAACGGACGGCGCCAATCTCTTCCGCGCCGGCTCCCCGGCGGCGCGCGCTTTGCCCTGGGCCGATCCCTATCATCACCCCGCCTTGTCCCTGCATGGCGACCTTCTAGCGGCGGAAACACGGACCGGGCTGGTGCGCGCCGCGCCCGCCGATCCGATGAGCCTGTTGATGAGCGGCGAGGCGGCCCAGGCAGGCGTTGCGCTGAACGCCGCGCGGGCCTTACGGCGCTCCGGTTTCATCGAGGCCGACTGGGTACAGGATCTGCCCGGCGCGGGAGATCTGGGACGACGCGCGCCGGATCGCTGGGTCAGGGTCAACCCGCTGCACGCACCCAGCGCCGTCAGCCCGCCTTACACCGCCTTGTTTACCACCATGCCCGAACCCGACATCCAACCCGCCTTGGCCGCGGCGGCGCGGATCTTCGCCACCTCGCCAGACCTGCTCGCCAGCCTGCGCAAACTGGCTCCGGAGCATGTGCCCACGGCGCTGTGGCGGCCAGCTCTATCCAACCGCTACTGGCGGGATTTCGAGGCCGGCAAGGGGTTGAACACCAAGCCACGGGTCCTGTGGATGGATGAGGGCATCGCGCCGTCCTGGTTCCTGGAACTTGTGAACGAAACGCTGGAAACTGTGTCCTGGATCGCCGTGGAAAGGCAGGGTGGCCAATATGCCGGCGCGGTGGCGCGCATCGCCCCGCAGGATTCCGAACAGGCCTGGGCCCAGGCCCTGGCGCAGCTTGGGCCGCAGATCATGGTCCGGCCAGCCGCCTCGCAAACCCATGCCGATCATTACCCGGCCTTGCTGGCGGCGGCGGCGGGGTGTCGGCTGCTGGTCGATAACCGGCTGGACCTGCCCGCCAGCCTGGAGGCGCTCTGCCTGCCCAACCGCAAGCAGGACTGGGCAACCGCCCTGCAAAACACCGTCAGCGACCTGCCCGCCACCCTGCGCCAGGGGGCGCGGACACGCGCGGCCGCCCTCGCCCTGCCAACATTGGAGGCGGCTCCTCCCGCCTGGGCGCAAATGACAGCGCCGGCCTGCCTGGCCAGCGCGGCGGAATGACATGAGACCCTGGCTGCCGCCCCGCACCGCCCTGCTGCTTGCCGCCATCTGGCCCGCCTCCGGCCATGCGGCCACGGCACAGAACGAGGCGGCGGTCGCCAGCGCCGTGCGGCAAGCCGCGCAAAATCTGGCACCACCGGATGCCAGCGTCACCCTCGGCCCGGTCAATGGCGCGCACGCCATGCCGGCCTGCACGGCGCCGCTCGCGGTGACACTCAGCGGCACGGCGCCTTACGAGCAGGCCGCCGTGCACTGCTCCGCCCCCGGTTGGACCCTCTATGTCAATGTCACGGTCACACAGAGCGAGGAGGTGGTGGTCGCCGCGCGGCCCTTGACGGCGGGGCAGACCATCACCCGCCAGGATCTGATGCTCAAACGCCTGCCCGTGCAGAATTTCGCGGGCCGCCAGATCTTCACCCAACCCGCGCAGATCGAGGGCGCCAATGTCGTGATGTCCATGGCAGCGGGCATGGTCATCACGCAAAACACCGTGCAGGCGCCATTGCTGGTCAAGGCCGGGCAATTGGTCACCGTGCATGTCTATAGCGGCGGGGTCATGCTGTCGGTGGATGCCACGGCGGACCAGCCCGGGCGCCTCGGCGACACGATCCTGCTGACCAACCCCGGCAGCGGCCGCCGCTTTTCCGCGCAGGTCACCGCGCACGGGGTGGAATTGCGGCTGAACTGAAATTTGGCCACGCGGCGTTTTTTCCTTGTCCCGAAAGAAAACTTTCCAACGCCAGAGCGAATGAATGGGTACGGCAACCCCAACGTAAGGAGCTCACTTTCATGTCAGCCGTAGGTTCCATTCTCACCAATACCGGGGCGCTGCAGGCGCTCAACTCCCTGGCGACCACAACCAGCACCAACAACAATCTGGAAGCGCAGCTCTCCAGCGGTTTGTCGATCAACTCCCCCGCTGACAACCCGGCTGGCTACATCACCGCGCAGGGCTTCACCTCGCAGTTGAACGGCCTCGCCCAGGCGACCTCCAACGCCAATCAGGCCGTGTCCCTGCTGCAAACCGCCACGGGCGCGATCACCCAGCAGATCGGCATCACCCAGCAGCTCAATTCCATCGCCGTGCAGGCCGCCAACGGCACGCAGACCTCGGCGGAATCGCAATCCCTGCAAAACCTGGTCAGCCAGCTCACCAGCCAGGTCACCACGATCGCCAAGCAGACCCAGTTCAACAACATCAACCTGCTTGATGGCAGCTTCTCCGGCGTTCAGTTCCAGGTCGGCGCCAATAACGGCCAGACCATGACACTCTCCATCGGCAATCTCACCGCCTCCGCGTTGGGCATGAACGCGACGAAAGCCTCCAACACCCTGTACAAGACCGGCGCCAACGCCACTTCGGCCGTGGTGACCCTGGGCACCGCCGCCACCATCGGCAGCGGCACCGCCGGCGCCTTCACCGCCTCCACCTCCTCGGCCACGGATCTGAACATCACCGGCTCGAATGGCGGCACCGCCAAGGTGGCCGTGAGCAAGGCGCAGGAATCCGCCGCCTCCCTCGCCGACGCCATCAACAACGTCTCCGGCTCCACCGGCGTGCAGGCGCAGGCCACCAACACCGTCACGCTCAAGCTCACCGCCGGTTCCGCGGGCGGCTTCTCCTTCAACATCCAATCCGCGACGGGTGCGGGCAGCTCCGGCTCGGGCATCGGCAAGGTGCAGACGATCAACGCCTCCTCCGCCGCGCAGGTGGTCAGCCAGATCAACGGCCAGTCCTCCAACAGCGGCATCATCGCCTCTCTCGACAAGAGCGGCAATCTGGTTCTCACCCAGACCTCCGGCTACAATATCAACATCACCGGCACCAGCTCCGGCTCCCTGACAACCACCGGCGCAACGGCGACAACCATCAAGGCCGGCTCCGGCACGGCATCCGGCGTCATCCAGGGCCAGGTGCAGATGCAATCCTCCGGCGCCTTCACGATCGGCAACGCCGCCAATATCGGCCAGAGCAGCAAATCCACCCTCAGCTCTCTCTCCTCCATCGACGTCTCCACCACCTCCGGTGCGGCGACCGCCATCAATGTCATCAAATATGCCTTGGCGGGGCTGAACAATCAGGGTGGGCAGCTCGGCGCCGTGCAGCAGGCGCTAACCGCGAACATCAACAACATGAACACCACCACCCAAAATCTCACCACCGCCCTGGGCGTGGTGCAGGACGCCAACATTCCCTCCGTCTCCAACCAATTGACGGAAGCTCAGATCCAGGCGCAGTCCGGCGTGGCGGCGCTGAAGGCTTCCACCCAGCTACAGCAGAGCTATCTGTCCCTGCTGCCGTAATCGATTGGTTAACCTGGCCGGGGCAATCTAGCCCCGGCCTCTCTCTCTTCCCCCAACGCGCAGCAGGTGTGCCATGTCGACCGTCTCCTCGCTCAGCTCCTCCGCGATCAACACCCAGATCGCGACTGTCGAAAAACGGCTCGAGGCCCCCATCACCAACCTGCAAACCCAAATCACGACGGATAAAGCCCTGATCTCCGCCTGGGGCAGCATCAGCGGCGCCATCTCGACCCTGTCGGACAGCCTGACGAACATCAAGAATATCTCCACGATCAACAGCCGCGCGGCCACCAGCAGCAATACCAGCGCCGCCAATATCGTGGCCAGCAACCAGGCCTCCACAGGCACCTACAACCTCACCAACATCAGCCTCGCCAAAAGCCAGGAAATCTATTCCAGCCTGCTCGGGTCCGCCTCCTCCACCCTCTCCGGCGGTGCCGGGACCATGGCGATCACGATGGGCAACGGCCAGAGCGAGACGATCTCATTAGGCTCCGGCAGCCTGACCCTGAACAACGTCGCCGCCGCGATCAACCAGCAAGCGGGCGGCGTCAAGGCCTCCATCGTCAGCACAACCACCGGCGCGCGCTTGGTTCTGACCAGCAGCGGCACCGGCAGCGGCAATTCCTTCTCCGTCTCCGGCACCGGCGCGCTGGCGCAGTTTTCCTATAGCAGCGCCTCCGCCGGCAGCGAGGTTCTGGCCCAGAAAGCCACCGACGCCACGCTCACCCTCAACGGCATTCCCCTCACCAGCACCAACAACACCTTGGACAGCGCCATCGCGGGCGTCACCATCTCGCTCGCCGGTTCGGGCACCGCCACCGTTTCGGTCAGCTCGTCCCCCACCGCTTTGTCCAACAACGTCTCCGCCGTGGCGACCAGCCTGAACGCCGCCATCGCCGCCATCGCCACCGAAACAAAATTCGTGGGCTCAAGCTCTTCCTCAAGCGCATCCTCTTCTTCCGCGTCGGCCCAATCGGGACCGCTGCTCGGCAATTTCTCGGCTTCCAACCTCAAAAACCAGTTGATGAGCGCCGTCAGCTCCTTGCAGGCCAGCGGCATCAGCGCGAATGCCGCGGGCCTGTCCATCACCAGCTCCGGCGCCATCAAGTTCAACAGCACCGCCTTCGCCTCGGCCTTCACCAAAAATCCGACCGCCGTGCAGGCCCTGGTTTCAAAACTCTATACCAGCTTGAACCAAATCTCCGCCAACGCGATCGGCTCTTCCAGCAACACCCTGACCACCAGCGGGTCCGTGACCGGTTTCATCTCCGCGCAGACAGATTCGCTGAATAATTCCATCAATGCGATCCAGCAGCAGATCACCCTGCTCACCAAGCAAAGCTCCGCCACGCTGAAAGCCCTGGCCAGCGCCTATACCGTTGCCGAAAGCAAGGCCAGTTCCGCCAGCATCACCAGAGCCTATCTCAGCATCTTCCTCGGTTCCTCCTCCAGTTCGAGCTAAACGATGAACGAAATCACCATGGACGCCATCAGCAGCACCTATCGCGCCACCATGTTCGATGGCGAGCCCAGCCTGCGCTGGCTGCAACAAGGCTGGCGCGGGCTGCGCCAATACGGCAAACGCGCCCGCCTGGCCATCGAGCAGGACGACCAAGCCACCAAGGCACAAATGATCGCCCGGGCCGATGAACTTCTGAACCTCATGTCCGGCGTGCTCGACACTTCGCGAGACACGACACTCGGCCCGGCCCTGATGACCATCTACGCCGCTTTGCGCTTCACGCTGCTGCGCGCCAATATTGAAAACAGCCTGGAGGCATTGCGGGATTTCGACGCCGCCTTGTCCCTCCTCGATACCGATCTGAGAAAAACCTCTGAAAGCGCGGTGGCCGCATGACCAATATAATCCAACCCTTCACGCCGATTCAGACGGCGGACACCGCCAGCGGCGCCACCACCGCGAAGCCCGGCTTCGCCGCGCGCGCCGAAACCGCGCAAACCGGCACCACCCAAACCGATTCCGTGACGCTGAGCAGCGCGGCGCAAACCAGCACGGCCTTGCTAGCCGCCGCCACCGCCTCGAATGGCGTGGACCAATCCAGCGTCGCCAGCATCAAGGCCGCCCTGGCGAACGGCACCTATAACGTGTCGCCGGAAGATCTGGCGCAGGCCATCTCCACCGTGCTGAACGAGGCCCAGCCATGAATATCCATGGTCAATTCCGGCCCGTGGACACACCGCCCCCGCCCGGCGAAACACCGCCCGTCGGCCCGCTTCTGCGCCAGGGGCTGGAACTGGTGGAAGGGCTAAGCCTGAAGCTGCAAAAGCTGGACGCCTTGATGCTCACGGGCCGGCCGACCGAGATTTCCGAAGCCGCCGCCAATGTCGAGGCTGCCTTGAACGATGCCGCCCCCTCCTTCGCCGAAATCGCGGAAGCCGTGGGGCAACTCGGCGTCTCCAACCTCGCCGCGGCGGCGGCACAGCTGCGCCATATCGAACAGGAAGACGCCGCCCGCTTGGCGGAGGCCTTGCGCGGTGCCCTCACCCGCTTTGCCAAACGCTCGGTCAATGCCAGCCGCCGGGCTCAGCAGCTCAATCGCGGGCTCAACGCGGCGTTGCGCAGCCTGCAAGCGCTCGGCGTGCAGGAGGCTGGGCGGCTCATCGCCGAAGCCTGACCCTGAAACCGCCTCTGCCATCAGACCGTAAAAAACATCGGATCCTGGAACAAGTTTCCGCAAGCCAGGCATGAAAAAGGCCGCCCCAGGGGCGGCCTTTGCCGTAGCCTCTCCTCGCGGAGCCGCAGCTTACTTCTTGCGCAGGCCGATGCCGGCGAATTTCTTGTTGAACTTGGCGACCTGACCGCCAGTATCCACGATGCGCTGCTGACCGGTCCAGGCGGGATGGGACTTCGGATCGATGTCCAGGCGGAGCGTCTCGCCCGCGCTGCCCATGCAGGACTTGGTCTTGAACTCCGTCCCATCCGTCATGATGATGTTGATCTCGTGATAGTCCGGATGAATGTTGGCTTTCACCGTGTAAACTCCATGCAGAAAAAGCCGCCGATCCCGACCGGCAGCGAGGAAGCCTCGGCTTTACGATGCCGCGCCCGCGGATGCAAGGGCGGACTTGGCGAAATCCGCCGCCTGGGCCAGCGCCTGACGCGCCTCCGGCAGAAAGGATTGGCTGATCTGCCAGACATGCGGCAGGTTCCTCCAGATGGAAAGCTCCACCCTCCCGCCGCAGGATTGGATCTTTTCCGCTAGACGCACCGAATCATCCAGCAGGATCTCCCGCTCGGACACCTGGATCAAGACCGGCGGCAAACCGGCCAGATCTCCATAAAGCGGCGAGGCCAAGGGGGTCTCTGGCGGCGCGCCGTTCAGATACAAAGCCGCCACCTCCTGGATACGATGGCCGATCAGCATGCTGTCACGCCGCGCATTGGCCTGGATGGAAGCCCCCGTGCCCGCCAGATCCGTCCAGGGGGAAAACAGCACCAGCCCGGCGGGCATGGCCAGCCCAGCCTCACGCGCCGCCAGCATGGTGCTTAGCGCCAGCCCGCCCCCGGCGGAATCACCCGCCACCACGACGCGCGACGGCCCATGCATGGCAGTCAATGCGCGATAAACCGCCAGCGCATCCTCCACGGCGGCGGGAAATGGATGCTCGGGCGCCAGCCGGTAATCGGGCGCGAAAACGCCCAACCCCTGCCTGGCGAACCCACCCGTGATCGGTCGGTGTGTTTGCGGCGAGCAGGCAAAATACCCCCCGCCATGCAGATACAGCATCGCGCCGGCCTCTTTTTCCGCCGCGCGCGTCCATTCCCCCCTCACCCCTCCCAGCTCCGCGCTGGAGACATCCACTCCTCGCATCTTTTGCGGCGGATGCGTCCCCAGCGCCGCGCGCGCCTCCCGCGGCGTGAAGGATCTGGCCAATTTGCGCTTCACGAAGACACATAAAAGCGGGTGCACAATGTAGGACTGCCAGCTCGGCATAGCTATCAAGCTCCTGTAAGGTCTACGGAAGCGTCTGTACTGCATTGCAACATGGCACCGCCGCCGCGTTGCGCAAGACTTCCGGGAGATTTGGTTTGGTCAGAGCGCTCACCATCCTGATTCTGTATCAGTTGATTGGCACCATCCTGCAACAAGGCACCGGGCTGCCCGTGCCTGGCCCCGTGATCGGGCTGGTGCTGGCGTTGATCTGGTTCCTGAAATTCGGCCCGCCAAGTGAGGATTTACGCCAAACCTCACAAGCCCTGCTGAAATATCTC